>DATEMG010000681.1:0-11132 GCA_035275805.1 Blastocatellia bacterium | reverse complement strand
CCCGATTTGAGAGCCGCCTCAATGATCTTTTCGCCTGCCAGATAACTTTGCGACGCGGGAGATTCGCCAATGAAGTAAGCCTCGTCAGCCAAGCGGACGTGCAAGGCCTGGCGGTCGGCCTCGGAATAGACGGCGACCGGCGCGACCCCCAGATCACGGCAGGCGCGGATCAACCGCACAGCGATCTCACCTCGATTGGCGATCAGGATTTTGTTAAACATTATGGGAATAGGGAATGGGGAGTGGGCAGTGGGCAGTGGGAAGCGGGAAAAACCATTCCCCATTCCCTACTCCCCACTCCCTACTCCCCTATTATGGCACAATCGAAAGGCCCGGCTTCTTAGGATCGAACCGGACGAGGACGCGCGCGCCGGGAGTGTAGGCGTCTTTGCGAGACAGTTGTTCGCCGGATAACCTTTGAGAAGTTTCGTAATCTACGTTCGCGACCTTATAGCGATAAAAGATCGTCAAGCCGGATTCGTCCTGTTGAAAGTCCAGAATATGTCCGTCGGCGACGCGTCCGAATTTAGAGAGCCATTTGTAATATTCAGCAATCGGGTCACGGCCCACCAAACGGTAAAGCATGCGGGTGAACACGCTGTGATTTATTCGCATAGGGGTGTGGATCATTTGGGGAAAATTCAACGAAAACGGCCCCAAGTCGCACATGATGAGGACAACTTGAGGCCAAATGACAATAGGATATATTCAAAAAATCGGCAAATCGGCGCGGCTTTGTTCAATCGGAACAATCTATTGTCGCGCTTGTCCCTGACTCGGCTCAGCCGCGTCAGGGTCATTCTGTGATTCGATAATCACTCCGTCAATCATGGTGATGTCATCTTCGGTCCCGAACTTGCCGTCGGGGCCGGAGGAGATGAGTTTGTAATCGCTCAGGCTGATCCCCGAACCTTTTGACGCGATGACGGCCACTGGTTTGTACTCGAAATTGCGTTCCCAGTAATCCGATTGCGGAGCCCCGCTGGCGTTGACGCGCGAGAGATCGGCCAACTCGCCCGGGTAATTGCTGTATTCTTTGTAATACCTTTGTAGCCCCCGCGAGTGCAACTCGTACATCAACGCGCGCGTCGCAGCTACTTTCTTGGCGCGGCGTCTGGCGAACCCGCGTGGGATCGAGGAGACGCTCACGGCGCTGAAGACTACCAGCAGGCCGATTGAAAGGCAGTAAGAGGCTCGCGCGACCTTAATCCCTCCGAACGAGGCGGAATCGGATTTGATCAGCCGCAGCGCTCGCCGGGCCAGCCAGATTCCCGCGAGCGAAAGCGGGACGGCCACGAGCGAGAAGTTGTTTGCAAGGATGTACGCGTCGAAAGCGAAGATGCGGTAGTAAGGCAATTTGGCGTCAGCTTCGAGCAGTTTTTTGGTCAGCTCATATCCGTCGCCCAGCATCCAAACCAGCAACATGCGCCCGACCCTTATGTCATTGTCGAACGCCCAGGCCAGAAGAAACGAGATTATAACAATGACGCCGCAGGCCAGGGCGGCGAAAGACGGCCCGAGTTTCGGCATCAGAACGTCGGGCTTGGCGAGGGGAGGGCCGACCTGTTTCGCCCCGCATGAGGCGCATTCGGAAGAATTGATTTCACGACTCTCCCCACAGCAGGGACAAATCATTGAATCACGCAAGGATATTTTGTTCATAGTCAGGGTTTATGAAATCCGAGGCAGCGGGCGCAATTACGCCTTCGCTTAGGGATTTTAGCTCAACTGCTAAACGGGGTCGTGGCCCAGGCGCAGATTTTTCGCCTCCTTTTTTTCTTGAGATTTATTCTCTTGAGCCTCGATCCTGGAGAGATCGGCGGCGGACTCCATTTCGCGGATTGCGCGCCGGGTGTGATAGAGCCTGTGGCAGAAAGTCCAGTAAGAAAGGACGGCCATCAGCCATATCGTGGCCGGCATTTTATTGAGTAACGGATGGTTCGATTCGGGCCAGACGGTCAGCGAGCCGATGATCAGCAGGACGACGCGCTCGGGGCGCCGCAAAAAACCCACGTCGCATTTCGGGATCAGCGATTCGGCCCGCGCGCTTGTGTAGCTCACCATGACCGAGCCGATCAACGCCGCCCCGGTCAAAGCCACGTAAAGTGTGCTGTGGTTTTCGGTGTCGCGGGCGTAGAAGATGATGATCCCAAGAAAGACGATCATGTCGGACAGCCTGTCAAGGCTCGAATCAAGAAACGCTCCGAACTTGGTTACCCGGCCCGTGAGCCGCGCCACCCGCCCGTCCAGCATGTCGAAGATGTTGGCGAAGATCATCACCAGGCCGGCGTAAAAGAACCGCCCCGTCCCGTAAAGCAGCGCTGCGAACATGTTGATGCCTAATCCGATCACCGATAGCAGGTTCGGATTAGGGTCAAGGCGCGCAATCTGGCGGACGATTCCGTTAAGTATGCGCTGGCAAACATCTCCGATGTATCCGCCGAGCATATTCGATCTACTTCACTCTCCTTAAAGAACCTGAACGGGTTTCGTTGGACGCCTCTCAGGTTGCGTTCGAGTGACGAATCATATGGTCTGGTTATTCAGCGTGTCAAGAAATCGAAAGAAGGTCCAACGCGACCGGCCCGTCGCGTTGTCACATTAAAGCGCCATTGTTCTATTATGAGGCCCTCTGGGCCATTACGCGTCAGACGCAAAACGGCGATCCGGGAACAATTTTCTCACGGCGGTGTCTACAATCACGGGCGCCCTGAATTCACGGAACGATCTATGGGTACAACAAAAATCATTTTCGCTTTCTCTCTTCACCTGGCGATGGCGACCTTCTGCGCCGCTGAAATCAAAGCTCAGCAAGTCTCTGACCCCGATTTCAAACCGCCGCTCGAAAAACCGGCATACGCCGAGGGGAAAGGCCCGGTCGTTTTGATTGACGAGGCGCATTTCAATTTTCACACCGCATCAGGCCGCTACCAAAGTTTCGCCGACCTCCTGCGGCGAGACGGTTATGTCGTGCAGGCGTCGAAAGAGAAGTTCGGCAAGGAGTCGCTGAAGGCAGGGAAGATTTTGGTCATCGCCAACGCGCTCAGCCAGCGCAACGCGCTCAATTGGAATTCTCCCTTCGACCCGTCGTTCACCGACGAAGAGGTGGCCGCCGTGCGCGAGTGGGTCAATCAGGGGGGCGCCTTGATGATGATGGTCGATCATTTCCCGATGCCGGCTACGGCGGGAAAACTGGCCGAAGCGTTCGGCGTGCGGTTCCACAACGGCTACGCCGTGGACCCGCAGGCGCCGCCGGGGCCGCTCCTTTACACGCGCGCGGACAAATCGCTGGCCGACCACCCGATCACGCGAGGCCGCTCGGAGAAGGAGCGTGTTGATTCGGTGGCGACGTTCACCGGCTCCGCTTTTCAGATCGACGGCGGTGACCCGGTACTGACTTTTCTCGGCTCTGAAGCGATTTCTTATACTCCGAAGGCTTTCGGCCGCCCGCCAGACAATGATACGCCGCGCATTCCGATCAAAGGTTGGCATCAGGGCGTGGTGATGAAGGTCGGCAAAGGGCGCGTCGCGATCTTCGGCGAAGCCGCGATGTTTTCGGCGCAACTGGGAGGCCCGCAGAAATTCCCGATGGGAATGAACGCCCCCGTCGCCAAACAGAATCCGCAGTTTCTGCTCAACGTCATGCATTGGCTTTCAGGCCTAATACAAAAATAGCCGGCGCGCGCGCTATTTACGGCATTTCGTTTGTAGGTTTCCTGACAAAGAATACGCGATCCGGGTCGGACCCAACGGCCCGGTAGCTGTGGCGACCGGCTTTCCCCCAAGAGCCGTCCCGCCTAAACGCCTGGCAGCCATCGGCCCCGCGCCGTTCGACTCTTTCTTGCTTTTTTGCTTCCACTGCCCACCGAACTGGATTACTCTTCGCCTTCGGCGGGCGACGCTCAGCCGTCAGCGCCGAAACCGATTCTGAAATTGAGGTCAAAGAGATGCGCAAGAGTAAAAATGTTCCCCGTCGTTCGCTGTCCCGGATTCTTCTCCTTTTTCTTTTGCCTCTTCTTTTGGATTGCGTCCCGGAGGCGTTCGCGCAGAGCGGCGACAGGGCGGCTCGCGCGGCGCTGTGGGACAAATATCAGCTCCCCGCGGGCAAGTTCGCTCGCTACGTTGACAGGCGGAACGGATTTTCATTTCGGTACCCGGCCGACTGGAGGCAGGAGCCCGGACAGCGCGACGGGGCGGTTTTCAAACCCGCATCGGATACGGTCAACCTGATCGTGATTACTGAAGAGATTCCAGACGGATCGGGACTGGCCAATTACGTCAGCGGCGTGATGCGGAGTTTCCGAAGCGAGCCGATCAAGCCCGAATCGGTGACCGTGCGCCGCGTCATGTCTGGCGGGCTCGAATGGCGCGAGATAGCGCATGAGGTCGAAGCGCCGGGCGGCGTGGCTGTGCGCCAGACAATGTGGTTCACGGCCGTAGGCTCGCGCGCTTACGGGTTGGCGCTGACGGCTCAGGACGGCGAGATGGAGTCCTACGAACCCGTCTTCAAACGCATCGTTTCGTCAGTTCACGTCGGCGCGGCAGGGCATTGGAACGAAGAATACGAAACTTTGCGCGCCGCTTTTACCGCCGGACCCGAATCGAAGCCGGAGAGCGAGATCGAGGCCGGGAGGGTCGCCGAAGCCTTGCGGACGGGTCGCGAATCTTTCTCGGCGACGGCGGCCCGCGTGGCGGAGCTTTTTGCCGCGTCGACAGACGCCGCAATCGATCTGATCACCGACGCCGATCCGCAGGTGCGGGCGGCGGCCATCACCGCGCTCGGCAAATCCAGCCATCCCCAAACCCTCGATCTTCTGATCTGGGCGTTAGCCGACAAAGACGTTTTCGCGAGCTCGGCGGCGGCGCAGGCTCTGACCGCGCGGGGGGCGCTCAACCAGGTCAAGGGCAAGCTGGCGACCCTGGCCGACAGTCCGGGGGCGGTCGTCCGCGTCGGCGCCGCTATGGGCGAATCGGCTTCGCGCGAACTGATCGAAGAATTGCTCAAAGGCGACGGCGCCAAACAGCATCTGGCGGCTCTGCGCCTTGCTCTCGTCATGGAAAAATTCGACCAGGCGCTCCCCTACTCTAAGCTTCTAGCTTCAACCGACCTCGGCGCGCTCCACGCCCTCGTAGCGGTTTTGCAGCGCCATCGCCCGTCAGGCGCCGCGAACGATCTCATCAAGTTGTTGCGCACGGAGAATGAATTGTGGGCGGCGCGCGCTCTCGGCGAGACGGCTGGAGTCGATACCGCTCAGGAATTGAACAATCGCGTCGCCGAAATCGATGCGCAACTCAACAAGCTCGGTAAACCCGCAGCCAATAGACCCGCTCCGAAGAGGGCGCAAAAGAAGCCGGACGACGAGAAGAGCGATGCGCCCGAAGCGTTCGCGCTGGTCACAGCCGCCGAGTTGAAGAACAAACCCGAAGACGTGCGCCTGGCGCTGCTGCGCGGCGAACTGGAGGCCGCGGCGCGCAAGATAAAATTCCGCGATCGATGGAATCAGGCGAAGACCGAGGCCGAACGCCGGCGAATAAAAACCGAAATCAACAAAGAACACTCCGACCTGACCGGTTGGTCTGAAATCGCGCTCGCGGCCCCGGAGCCCGCGCCGGCCGGCGTCGCCGGCATTGACCTCGCAAAACTGAAGGACGCCCCGACGACCGGCGAAACGCTCTTTCCGAAAGAGACCTTCAGTTACGTGATGGCGCCCAATTTCGCGGCGACGATGGAGAGGATCGATTCCGCGCTTTCGGGCGTGCAGATGGCCACCGTCCGCGACCAGATGACGTTCACATTGATTCTGAAGGCGTTGAAGGCATCGCTCGCGTCGCGCCTCGGCGCGGACGTGACAGGCGACGCGGGCAGGGCCACGGGCATCGACCTGAAATCGCCGATAGCCCTTGCCTCGTGGAATCACTCCGAAGGCAAGGGCGACGTGGCGGCCGCCGCGACTCGCAGCGCGGTCACGGTCCGCGTCACCGACCGCGCGCGCTTCGAGCGGTTGTTGGCGACTTATCAGGAGGGGTTCGGCGATTTCGATCAGTTCTTCACCGTGGCCGCCGCGCTCACGCGGTTTGCCGGAATCATACCCGCGGCCGTGCCCGTGATCTTCGCCTCAATGGCTTCGGACGAAGCGCGCGGCAAGTCGATCACGCAGTCGCCATCGGAATCGAAGGTTCCATCCCTCAAGCCTTTCTCCCACGCGCGACAGGAAAGCCTGGACGGTCTTCCGATCACAACGCTGGTCAGGCCGGTCATCTCAGAACTAGGCGGGGCCAAATGGGAGACGATCCGAATAGCCTATTTGGGCGAGACCGCGATCGTTTCGTCGTCGCGCGAAGCGATAACCGACCTGCTGGCTTCTGGGGCTTCGGGTCAGACCATCGCGCAAAGCGAGGCCGCCGCCAAAGCCCGAGCCGAGAAGGGCGAGATAATCTTCTTCAGCCGTTTGAGCTCGGCGATCAAACCGTTGCTCGACCTCGCCGAATCTAAGGGAGATAGCGACCAGATCGCAGCGTTCATCAAGGCCTTCGGCGTCGAGAGCGGCGCGCTGCAACTGACGCCGAACTCGTGGGAGACGGTCTTTAAGATCGGCCTCGCTGACAACGAATTCATCAAGAGCTTCAAGCCGTTCAAGGTCGAAGCGCTCGCCGCTCCGCGCGAACTGATCCCCCGCTCGGCCATACTTTACGCGGGCGCGGTCGTCGATCCGGCGAAACTCTACAGCGCGTTGAAGAGCCTGGAGACCGACAAGGACCGTGAGAAAGCCACTGATCGCGACAAGGAGATCGACGCGGACATCGAGAAACTGATCGTCCCGAACATGCAGGGCGAGATCGCCGCCGCGCTCCTCAGCTTCAGGCCGATCTTCGACGGCGCCGAATGGCCCGCGATGGCGCTGGCGCTGAAACTCAAGAACGGGGACCTGGCCGCGGCTCTCCGCGCGGGCAAATTCTTCGCCAATTTCCGGCGCGCGCCAAACGTGACGGCGGGAGGGAATCCGGTCGTGGCGCTGGGCGAAGACGGGGCCGCGCCGTTCGTAGCCGTGACCGACGATTATTTCCTGCTCGCCGACAGAATCGAGACGCTCCGGTTGTTCGAAGCCAGAGAGAAGTTCTCCGCTTCGCGCGATTTCGCGCGTTCGACTAAAGACACGCCCGACGGTCTGGCGATGTTCGCGACCTACGACCTCGAATCGGCGTTCGACGAGGCGAGCAAGGCGCTCGCCGACAGCTCGTCGCAACGGATGCTGCCTTTCATCAGCGCCGTGCTTCATGCCTTCCACAGCCAGCGCGCTTACCTGGCCGTCGATAAAGATGGCCTGATCGGGCGGCTCGCGGTCGCCTTCGACCGCGAGGGGCGCTATTCGGTCGGCGACCTGGCCAACGCGATCGGCGATTTCGACGTAGCCAACGCGATGATCACGCCCAGTGGGCTGACCGTGATCGGGGCGCCGCGCGTAGAATCGATGACGATGCGGGTCTCGGCCAGGACGCCCGGAATCGCGCCGCGCGTCCGCGACGACCTGGCCAAATTCGATTTCCAGCGCGTCGAATCCAGCGACCCTTCGACGGTGGTCGTCACGACCTCGGCCCGCCGCATCCCCGAAAAGCTCACGACCACATTGCCCGTCGCCGGCGCCGAATTCGCGCCCTTCCTCAACCCGACCGTCCGCATTAATTCCAAAGACCCGCGCATAGTCGCGCTCGCAAAACAGATCGCAGGCGGCGACACCGACGGCCGCGTCGTCGCGCGCAAGATCGGCGAATGGACGTACAGGAACCTGACGTGGAAAAAGGTCGAGAGCGACACTGTAGATACGCTGGCGTCGCGCGAGGCCGATTGCCTCGAGCACTCTGAGCTTTACGTCGCGCTGGCGCGATCGTTGGGCCTGCCTGCGCGGGTCGTGACGGGGGCGGCGCTCGGCGGCGGGTCGTTCGGAGCGCATGCCTGGGTCGAGATCTATCTGGGCAAATGGGTCGAGGTCGATCCGACCTGGGGGCTGATGGATCGCGTCGACGCGACGCATCTGCGCTTCGATGGTGACGCGTTCGCCAGCTACGCGATGCTCAACCAGCTCGACCTTGAAATCACTTCGGCGCGCCGCGTGACAGCCGATTTCCAGCGCGACCCGATCCGCCTCGCCAAAGAATTCAGCCTTGACCCGGCGACGCGCGACCTGGCGTTCGACCTCTCGCTGACGGCGGAACAGGTGTTGGGCCTGAGCGGCTGGGCGAATCTCGACGAAAAACAGCGCGCCGCCGTGATCAGCGCGTTTGAGAAGACCGTGAAGGGAATGTGGGAGACCTGGGACGCGGACAACCCTTTGCCGCCGCGCGTCTTGCAAAGCGACATCAAGGCCGACCGAGCCTCCGTCACGATGCTGCGCGGCGAGGCGCTGCTGCGCCTGACGCTCGCCGCGCGCGATGGCGCATGGTTCATCACCGAGCATGAGGTCGTCGACGACGCGCTGCCCGAATTCGCTGACGCGCTTCGGGGGGCGCTCGATCCCGACGGCCGCCGGGGGCTGGTCTTTGGAACCTCGATCGACGGCGCGGCCAAACACATCGAAAAATTGATCGCCCGCGAAGGCGAGAAGCCAGAACTGCTCTTGCTGAAATCGCGCGTCCTGAGCGCTCAGGAGATGGAAGAGGCTGTGAATGCCCAGGATCAAACAGGGACAGATAAGACCGCGGTCGCGTCAGTCGAGGTTTTGAAGAAGGCCGTCGAACGTTGGCCCGATTTCGCGCCCGTCCGCCTGGCGCTGGCGCGCGCGCTGCTCTATTCGGGCGACGGTGATGACGCCATCACACTGCCCAGCAAGGACGCCGAACGCGCCATCGCGGAATTGAACGCTTACACGCGGCTCGCGCCTTACGACCCGCGCCCGTGGCGCGACCTGGGCGGGGCCTACCAGCGGTTCGTCAAGCTGGAAGACGCCGAATCGGCTTTAGAGAAGGCCGTCGAACTCGACCGCCAATACCTCGACCATCACGCCACGCTAGTCAACTTTCACCTTCTCAACGCGCATCCCGAAAAGGCCAAATCCGCTTTCGCTCAAATGCTTAAGGCCTCCTCCGACGTCGATGAGGTATTCGGGCAATTCTCCGATGATGAAGGCTACGACCCCCGTTACGCGAAGGGGCTCGAACCCCTGCTGCTGGCGTTCCCGAAAGACCTGGAGGGCAGCGTGACCGGATTGGTATTGCTCGCCGGAGTCCAGGAGGCTCAGAACAAGATCGGTGACGCGATCAAGTCTATGCAGCGCGCCATAGCCATCGAGCCTTACGCCAGTTCCTACGAATACCTGTCGTCGCTCTACCGCTCACAGCGCCGCTTCACGGAGGCTCTCGGCGCCGCAAATCAGGCCGTCAAGCTCGACGAGGATTCGGCCGACTCGCATTTCGAGCGCGCCTGCTCGCTGGCGCAACTGGGCCGCAAACGCGAAGCCCTGGCGGCCTTGAAGCGGATGCTGGAGATCGACCCCGAAGCGGTCTTCGACCCCGACGAGCCTGACCTGCAACCGCTCGCCGCAACGCTCGAATTCAAGGCGATGAAGGAGAAGATGAAAGAAGCGAACGCGCCCGCTGAGGAAGTGAAGCCGGCGAAACCGGAGAACAATTCCCCTCGCCGGTGATGATGGCGGCGCCTTTGCGTCTTTGCGCCTTGGCGAGAAATGGGCTTCCTTATTCAGGCGGCGGTTCTCGCCAAGGCGCAAAGACGCAAAGGCCGTTCACGCTACGGACAGACTAAAGTCTGTCCCACTCACGCGTTTTATTTCCCTCGGCTTTCTGAAAGAGCCGCGCTTTTGATTACATCGACGCCCAAATAGGGCGTCAAAGCTTCCGGAACTATCACCGAACCGTCGGCCTGCTGATAATTTTCCAGGATCGCAATCCACGTCCTGCCCACGGCCAATCCCGATCCGTTCAGCGTGTGGACGAACTCGGTCTTCGATTTGCCGTCGCGCCTGAAGCGGATTTGCGCGCGGCGCGCCTGGAACGCCTCGCAATTCGAGCAGGAAGAAATTTCGCGGTAAGTCTTCTGGCTCGGCAGCCAGACCTCGATGTCGTAAGTCTTCGAAGCCGAGAACCCCATGTCGCCGGTCGAGAGCGTCACCGTGCGGTAGGGAAGTCCGAGCCGTTGGAGCACGGTCTCGGCGTCGCGCGTTAATTTTTCCAGCGCATCGTAGGAATCTTCCGGCCTGGTGATCTTGACCAGCTCGACTTTGTCGAACTGGTGTTGGCGGATCAGCCCGCGCACGTCGCGGCCGTAGCTGCCGGCTTCCGAGCGGAAGCACGGCGTGTAGGCCGTGTAACTCAGCGTCAGCTCCTTCTCGTTCAAAATCTCGTCGCGGTGCAGATTCGTGAGCGGGACCTCGGCGGTCGGGATGAGGTAATAGTCGCGCTCGAACCGAAGCTTGAAGAGGTCGGCTTCGAATTTCGGTAGCTGCCCTGTGCCGAATAGCGAATCGTCGTTGACGATGAACGGCGGCAGCGTCTCACGGTAGCCGTGTTCCGTGGTGTGCAGGTCGAGCATGAAATTGATCAGAGCGCGCTCGAGTTTCGCTCCCAGCCCGCACAGGACGGCGAACCGGGCGCCCGTCATCTTCGTCGCGCGCTCCTGATCGAGAATGCCCAAACCGACGCCGAGATCGACGTGGTCTTTCGGCTCGAAGCCTTCGGAGGCGAAATCCCGCGGCGTCCCCCACCGGCGGACTTCCAGGTTCGCCGATTCGTCGGCGCCGACGGGAACCGACTCGTGAGGCAGGTTCGGAACGCTGGTCAGAATGGCGCGGAACTCGCTTTCCATCTCGTCGAGTTTAGCCTCGATGCCTTTCACTTTTTCGGCGACGGCGCGCGATTCGGCCTTTTTCGACTCGGCCTCGTCTTTTTTGCCTTCGCGCATCAGCGCGCCGACTTCCTTGCTGATGCGGTTGCTGGCGGCGTTCAACTCGTCGCGCTCGCGGATAATCGAGCGGCGCACGCCGTCCAGTTTGGTGAAATTGTCGAGCAGCGCGGGATCGAAATTGCGTGTGGAGAGCTTTTCGCGCACGAGGTCGAAATTCTCCCGCACAAAATGAACATCGAGCATAAACAATCCTTTCAAACCAAAATTGCATTGGTACAGT
>DATEMG010000680.1:0-6025 GCA_035275805.1 Blastocatellia bacterium | reverse complement strand
TACTGGCGGCGGACGAAGATTTCATTGCCGGCCTCCGTAACCGGCTCTTCGCGGCTGAAGAACCGCGCCTGCGCCGAGAAGTAAATCGGCCCTCGCCCGCCGAGGCGTCTGATACGGATGTCGTTCACGCCGTCGGCCAGCAGTTCGCGGCGGAGATTGTGTATCTCGAACCGGCCCGGCGCGCTGAGCGCGCCGGCTGCCGTAACCTTGTTGGCGGCGATGCGCTGGCCGTTGACCAGCAATTCGTATTCGATGTCTCCGGCAAGCTCGCCGCTGGCGCGAAGATACTCGTTGAGCGTGAGCGTGGCGATCGCAGTGTCGCGCGTGTTGCTCCATTGCGCGCCGCGACGATTTTTGACGAGCCAATTCGTAACCGGCTCGATCAGTTTGTGGCGCGGCTCGATGGCGAGCAGCGCCCGCAAAGCGAAGGCCGTCGCCTCGACGCCTCCGTCCGACCACCGCCAGTAAATTCCATCTTCGCCCCAATGCGCCGCGCCGATCGTTTCAGGCTGAGTCCGCGACGGCGTCGTTTGTATGATCGAAGTGTCAGGCGCCGCGTCCATCTTCACTCCGTTCTCAAGATTGCGGACGAGCGTCGTCGCCCGGTCGCGGTAGCCGAAATAATGGGCGCTCAGCGCCAGCAGCGCGCGAGTGTAGGCGTTGAGCTTTTCGCGGTTCTCCCACAGGTTGTCGAAGGCTTTGGCCTGGAACTGGCCGACTTCGCGGCGCTTAGACGAGGCGTGGTAGGCCGCCAGCGCGTGCAGCATCCATGACTGCCGGTCATAGTTCGATTCTTCTTCGACGATTTCCTTGTCGAGAAAGGCGACGCCGCTTTCCAGCGCATCCGTTTTTATTTGGACTCCGGCGTCGCGCGCGAGCGTCAGCCCCCAGACTACGTAAGCCGTCATGAAATGATCGCTATCGCCTTCCTTCCACCAGCCCCATCCGCCGTCGGCATGCTGAAAGTTATACAGGCGGTCGAGCCCCTGCCTGATCATCTCGTCGAGCTGGCGTAGATCCTTTTTGCCTTTCGTATGCGTTTTATCGGCGTGTTCCGGCTCGACGCCGCCGAACATCCTGTTCATGACAGCCTCGGGGTCGAGGCCGAGGTCTTTGAGCGTTTTCGCCGTGATCGCGGCGGGCAGAAAACGGCTCATAGTCTGTTCGACGCAGCCGTAAGGATAATCGATCAGATAGGGCAAAGCGTCGAGCATAGTTACGGCCAGGCTCGGCGTTATTTGAACCGTAAGTTTGGTCGTTTCTTGATCTCGCTCTTTCGGCAGGTCGAGTTTGATAGTGACATCGTCGCCGCGCAGCTTGCCGGATCGGGCGACCAGTTTCTCCACGCCGTGTTCGTGAACGACGAAATCGCGTTCCATAGCGTCGGCGCGATTGTCGCCGCGCGCCATGACCTTGAGCTTCGCATTGCCCGGCTTTTGCGCCGCGACCACCCAATCAACGCGCGCCTCGCCGTTCGCTTTCACTTCGACCGGCGCTTGCTCGCCTTTGACCTGCCTGCCATCGGAGAGAAAGCCTGTAATCGTCACGCCCTCGGCCTGCAATGACGGCGCGACGATCATCGTTTGATCTGTGTTGTTGTTGATGACTGCAGAGACTGTCGCCAGATCGCCCGCGACGAAAAAGCGCGGCGCTTGCAGGCGCACAATCAACGGCTGTTTCGTGCGCGCGGCGCCCGAGGCGACGCCGAATTGATTGCCCTCGGTCGCCACGCGCGCCGTCGCCCTCCAGCGCGTGAGCGAGTCGGGGAATTTCACTTTGACCACGGCCTTGCCGTCCTTGTCGGTAACGACGTCAGGCTGCCAGAAGACCGTCGAGCGGAAATCGCTGCGAACCTGCACGGCCGGTTCTTGTCTTGCCGTCGGTTCTGAGGGAAGACCTATTGCTGCGGATTTTTCGAAAAAACGCCCGCTATAGCCAGAGACCCCGGCATTCAGTTGCAAAGTGGCGAAAGCTCTGCCATTCAGCGGCATATCGGCGACTTCTCTGGCCCCGAATCTATCCTCCGCTGCAATTTGGTCTCTCGGTATACCATCTGTGGCAAGACCTATCCCTCCGATAAACGCGAGTTTGCCGTAATAATTGCCGTCTGCCCTCCCGTATTCCGCATTAGCCACCTGGGCCGCCTCGTCCTTGCCCCGCAACATAGAGACGCGCTCGCGCTCATCGATCAATCGTTTATCCGCGCCTTCCACCAATTTCGCATAGCTCTTCTGCTGAAATGTACTTTGCGTCCGAACGAGCAACGGCCGCTTCACGCCGTAATAAAACTGTCGTGGATCTGCCGCGTAGTCCTGCTGGATATAGTAGACCGACTCGTCCGTGAGTCCGAGCGCGACCTCGGCGGAGACCGGCCGGCCCTGATGATCGCGCGTGGTGACGGCGAGCGCGCCCTCATCACGCGGCCCGTATTGCTCGCGGTCGGGTTTCACTTCGACCGTGAGGAAACTCTGGGCCGGGGGAACGACGATCTGTTTGCTGTCCATGAAAATCTGGCGGTCACTGACCATCGCCGCGTTCAGGAAGACATTGGGCGTGTGCCGCTCTTCAATCGGAACCTCGATGAGCTTGACCGTGCCAGCTAGGTGGACGAGTTGATAACTATGCAGATCCTCGCTCTCGACGCTGAAGAGAACGTAGCGGTCCGGCCCCGGGGCGTGCAGCATCACCGGCGCCTTCTGCCCGGCGCGAAACGTGTCCCGGTCGACGATGATTTCAAGGCCGCCGTGGCGATAACCCAGCTCGGTCGTCGCGTTCGCAGCCACCCACACGGCAGTCTCCGCCCTGATCGGCGCCGCGCCTTTGTCTGGACTACTCCACGCGACACGGTAGTAGCCTTCGCGCTCCGGCGTGAAATTGAATTCGGCCTCGCCCTCGGCGTTGGTCTTCAGGGTTTGAGTGAGGACGTCATCGCTCTGATAGCCTCGAAACTTGAGCCGCCAGCCGGCGGCGCTGCCTCTCGACATGGGCGGAAACTCGCCTTTTTCGCGCAACTTCTTCAACTCGGCGCCTTTCACTTCACGGCCGCTCGGATCGAGCCAGATCTCATCCCATGTATCGCGCGTGACTTTGACGGTTCCCTCGACCTGCATCGGCTGGTCGTTGGCGTCGAGCGCCTTGAGATCGACCGCGATCTTGTCCTGCGGGCGATGGAGGCTGTGTTTGGCGCGCGGGTAGACGTAATAACGCTGGCGCGTGACGCGAACCGAGCCGCCGCCTACTATCTCGCGGCGCGAGCCGTCTGTGACGCGCGCCTCGACGTAATACTCGAAGTCATGCTGAACGTCGCGCGGCGTGTCGAATGCGAGGGTCGCGCGGCCATTGGCGTCGGTCTTGATCTTCTCGCGTTTAACGATCTGGCCACGCTGCCCGCCGCCGTACCAGTATCGCGGCGAGAGGTCTTCGTAGTACCACGCGAAATCGCGCTGTGGATACCACCAGTGATAGAACGGGTTTTGATGGACCAGAATTTCTACGGTCGCGTTGGCCACCGGGCCGCCGAAGTAATAATCGGCCTGGACGTTGACTTCGACCCGGTCGCCCAGACGAAAAGTCTTCTTGCGGCCATTCTCTTCCGGCGTTTGAACGCTGACCTGAAACTCGGGCAGCTTGTATTCTTCCAGCCGTAAGAGCGTGGCCTGGCCGATGTGATTGCGGCGACCGGCGTCCCAGAAATCGATCCGGTATTCGCCAAGCGGCATGCTCGCGGTCAGTTCCAGCGAACCCCATGCGCTGCCGAAGGCGTTCAACTCCGCCTTGCCCTCTTTGATCTTGGCGCCGCGCGGGTCGTAAATCTCGAACTCAACGGTTTGATTCGCGGGCGTAGAGTAGACCGAGCCTTGATACTTCCGGGCGATGAACTTCCATTGCGCGACTTCATTAGGCCGGTAAGCGGGACGGTCGGTGAAAGCGTAGATGCGCCAGGGCTGTTGATCGCGATAATTTACTTGCCTGTAGCCGACGCTGAATGCCTGGCGATTGTCGACGGCGGCGACGGCGACAAGATTGTCGGAGGATTGAGATGTGGGCAGGTCAAACAACGCAATACCGTCCTGATTGGTCTCTTTGACGCTCTCACGCCACACCCATTCATTGCCATTATACTGACGCTCCACAAGCTTTACGGTCGCGCGGACGAGCGGCGCGCCGCTCAGAGCGTCGCAGAAATAAGCGAGCGCCTGTTTGCCTGAGGCCTTAAGCATGAGCGACGCGTCGGTCACCAAAAGCAAATCGCGCGCGCCGACGCTCCCGCTTTTGGCCTCGATCACATAAGCGCCCACGGGAAGTTTGCTGTTCAGCCGGATCGTCTCCTGACCGAGGACGTAGTCTCCTTTGTCGCCTGTTTCTTTGACCCACGATTGCAGCGCTTTACTTCCCGAGAGATCGATCTGCTGAATCCAATAGCCCGCGTCGGCCTTTTTGCCGTCGAGTTGAAGGTTGCGCGGGAGGTTCACCGGATAGAGAGACAGCGCGACCTGCTTCACGTTGCGCCAATTGAGCTGGATCTGGATCTCGGAGTCGGGAAGGAAGACGTTCGTCGCGCCGACGCCGATCGAGGGTTTGGTGATGTTTTCGATATAACTCTGAGACAGATCGTAGTAAGGCGTCTCGCCCTTGCCGTATTCAGTCACGAGGCGACGGAACAATTCCAACGCCTTCACGTCAGCCTGATCCTGTCGCCACGCGCCGTCGTCGAACGTGAGATGACTGCCCATTTGCGTCATCCATTCGGCGTAGTGATAGAGCGCATCGTCATACCATTCGCTCCCCTTGCCGGCTTTGATCGCGGCCTCGAACTCCTCAGGCGTACGCCGCATCTGGCCGTAGTCGCCGCCCTGACGACGCAGCGTCATAGCGATCAGGTAATGCGCGCGCGCCCGGTCGGTGTCGTTTTGCGCAATCTTGAGGGCGTTGTCGAGAATCTCGAGCGGCGCCTGATTGCCGTAATAGCCGTAGTAATAATATGTCTCGGCGCCGGGCGGTTGAGCTATCGTCCAGACGATCTTCAAGTATCGGGCGCGCCCCAGATCGAGGTCTTTGGTTCCCGCCCACCAATCGAGCGCCTGCTGATAATGCGGCCAGGCCCGCCCCCAATCTTTCACGCCGCGCCGCGCCCACCACAGATCGCCGAGCGATTCCTGCGCCTCGGCCCAAACTCGGTCGTGATCTTCAGTTCGCCGTCGCTCGCGGATGAGCGATTCAAGCTGCCGCTGCGCCGTTTCGTACTTCGTCGTGTCGGCGGTCTGGGTCGCCGCCTGCGCCCGCCAAAGCGTGTCGGCCAGACGGAACTCCACCCATCGCGCATCTTCAAGAGGCAGTGGGGGCCGAAGCTTGGCGGCGCGGGCTTTGAGGTAAAGCTCCCGCGCCTGACTGTATGAGGCTTCGGCATAGAGCCGTTCAGCCTCGGCCTTCATGGCTTCGTAATTTGATTGCAGGGATCGGGGGGAGGCGAGACAGAGAAACGAAAGCAGAAACAGCAGGACGAGCGGTTTCATAAAGGCGTTACCTCCTGCGGAAAGCCATGGGTACGCATCGCTTCCAGCGTGCAGTCTCGGCGAAAGGCGTATTGATCGGAGCCATATGCTCCCGATGACGCCGTCATCGCGTTGAGTGATTATAGACTACAGTCGTTGGCATTCGGTTCCAAGCGCGCTGCGATTTCCCAATGGGTCTGCAACACAGGCCTGCGCGCTGGAAGCGACGCGTACCCAGGGGGCGATTTTCTTTGTTTCAAGGCGTTATCAATGACGACGTAAACGATTCCTCCGATTGAACGAAGGCGCCGCCATATTTTGCGGTCGCGCAGATTATTTGCCGCACTTCTCACCGGTCGGATTGGGAGCCGCTCCCACTTGAGCCCCAAGGCTCACATGAGCGCTGGCTCTCAAAGAAAGAGTGGATCGGCTTCTGGCTCACGTTCACTACGTCGTAATTGAGTGCTCTGGAACCTAAGTATTTGAATATTTTCCATAAATCGAAACACGCTACTTTAGGACGCTGGTACAGT
>DATEMG010000679.1:0-5933 GCA_035275805.1 Blastocatellia bacterium | reverse complement strand
GCTGGGTGAAGGCATGCTGGGCTTGGCGGCATTTATGCTCGCATTCACGTTTGGGGCGGCGATGACCCACTTCGACGCTAGACGGCAAGCGATCCTCGACGAGGCAAAAGCAATCAGGACTGCCTACATGCGCGCCGATTTGCTCCCGGAACCTCACCGCGCGGAAACCCGCAATCTTCTGCGCGAGTATGTTGAGGTTCGATTGGAAGACGTTCGGTCGGGGAAGATCGAACAGGCGATTGCGCGGTCGGAAGAATTGCACAACCAGCTCTGGCTTCAGGCGGCCGCCTCTAAAGAAAAGGCCCCAACCCCGGATTTTGCCGCACAATTCATTCAACCGCTGAACGAAATCATCGCCCTACACACGAGACGGGTGATAGTAGGACTGGAGTTCCGTATCCCAAATATCATCTGGATTGTGCTTTACATAATTACCGCTCTTGCCGCGGCGTCCATTGGCTATCACTCCGGACTGACCAGAAGCAAAAGGCCGCCCATAGCCCTCGGAGTAATCCTCGCCTTTTCGGTGGTCATATTTTTGATTGAGGACCTTGACCGCCCCGAGAACGGGTTTCTCGAGGTCAGTCAACGGGCGCTGGCTGATCTTCAAATGAAGATGAACGCTCAGGCGCGCTGAGTCAAGGCTCGATGCGGAAGGGCGAGTGCGGCAGGCGCGCGAGGAGATGGCGTCAGCAATGGCCGGCCTCGTCTTCTGGTAGTCATAATCTTGCGACCTCGCTTGGCGCTGCGCCTTTCAGAAGTTGCGCCTCCGCATCTAAATCCTCGACGTCGGCCCTGGCGTTCGCCGGATGGCGCGAGTTTATATTGAAGCTGTCGCCGCTGCTGAGCGTGTGAAGCTTGACGCCGAAGACCGACATGGCGCGGTTGAATGAAACCTCCGAGATGTTTGTGTAACTGAGGTTGTGGCCGTCAACGACGTAGACCGCGCCCGAGCCGAGCGAGTGAAAGGTCCCGTCGCTTTCCAGCACTACCGCCGTGTTCTCGTCAACGCCTATTCCGAGCAGGCGCGGGTTCTCGGCGACGGCGCCGAGCAATCGCCTGATCCGCCCGCGTTCTGAGAAGTGCTGGTCAATGATCACGTTCTTCACCAACCCGAGTCCTGGCGTCATACGAATGTCGCGGAGCTTGCAGATTCCCTCGTGTGGACTGCCGACCAGCATCATCTCGCCGAGCGCCGTTGCGCCGGCCGAGGTTCCGGCGATGATTCCGCCATGTCTATAAATCTCCTCGATGCGCTCCGAGAGCGCCGTGCCTCCCATGCGGGTCGTAATCCTGAGCTGATCACCGCCGGTGAAGAAAACATCGGTCGCATCGGCGAGTACGTCCAGTCGGGGGTCTTCCGGCGATTCGTCGCGGTGGTCCATGCACAGATGCTTGACGCTCTTCACGCCCATAGAGGAGAAGAGCGTGCGGTATATTTCCCACACCTCATCGGCGTATCCGGAAGCCAGCGTCGAGATCACCAGTTTGCCCGAACCGATTCGTTCAGTGATGTAGCTCAAAATGATCTTCGTGTCCTCTCTATCTTCGGCGCCACCGATGGCAATCAGAGACCCGGCTGACCGCGCGCTTCCTCCGTTTGCATTTTGACTTTTCCCGCGCCCGTTATTTTTCGTGGCTTTCCGTTCAGCCGAGCTATGCTGGCCATTCTTTGCCATCCGTCGGTAGTTATGATTTCCTGCCATAAAGCGAAATTCTTCTGTTGCTGCGCGTCAGAAATTTTTCCGTCCCGATGCCTCCCTTCAAGTAGCGGACTGCAAAAAACTCTCCGCTGAATAGACCGGGCGCGGGATTGATTGCGTGAGCCTCGCGCCGAATCGCTTGAGCAATGAGAGAGCGGGATCGAGTTTTTCATAAAAGACAACGACGACGTCGCCCGGCTCTATCTCCTCAATTGCGGCCCGCATCGCGGCGCTCTCATCGAGCACGACCCGGCAATCGAGCCCCGGCGCCTCCGTCAGCGCGGCGCGGCGCAGCAGGCCGGCGATTTCGCCGCTCCGTCGCCCGCGCAGGTCTCTATCCTCTCTAATGATGATTCGATCGAAGCCTCGCGCGGCGACGCGCCCGGCCTGCTCCACGAACATATCGTCCCTGTCACCAGGCACGCCGATGACGCCCGTGACGCGACGTCCCCTCCATTTCGCCGCCATCTGGCAAACGGCCGAGAACGCGTCGGGGTTATGGCCGTAATCGAGGAGCGCGTAACCTCCCCGGATTTCGTACAGCGCTGCGCGGCCCGCGTTATGCAGATCGCCGCGAAATCCTTTCAAGGCTTCAGCCACTTCTTCGCGGCTGAGCCCCTGCGCGCGGCAGACCGCCACGGCGGCAAGCGCGTTGGCGATGTTGAACGACGCCGTCCCGCCCAATGTCACCGGGATGTCGGACGCGCGAACCACGCGCGTTTCGGCGCCGCGCGTAGCTTCGACGATCCATCCGTCCTTGTAGAGATAAGACGATCCGCCTGAGTCCAAATGCCGTCTGATCAGCGCGCTCAGCGGACGCATCGAGAAATAGACGACGTTCTTCTTCGGCCTGGCGACCAGTTCGGCGCCGGGGAGTTGAGCCAAGCGTTCGTCATCGGCGTTGAGAACCAGCGTTCCACCCTCGCGCACGCGCTCCGCGACGAGCGCCTTGATGTAGAGGATATCGTCGAGAGTCTGTATCCCATCCTGCCCTATGTGATCTAGCCCGATGTTGCTGATGACCGAGATGTCGGACCAGTCGTAGCCGAGCCCGCCGCGGACGATGCCGCCGCGCGCGGTTTCGAGCACGGCGATCTCCACTGACGGATCGGAGAGCACAGTCTGGGCGGAAGTCGGGCCTGTGGTGTCGCCCTCGACGACCAGCTCGCCGCCGATGTAAATCCCATCTGTCGTCGCCATTCCCACAGTCATTCCTTTCTCGGAAAGCGCGTGGGCGACCATACGAGTGATCGTCGTCTTGCCGTTCGTGCCCGTGATCGAAATGATCGGAATTCTGCCCGTCGCTCCGTCCGGGTAGAGCATGTCGATGACCGCCGCGCCCACGTCGCGGCTCCGGCCTTCGCTAGGCGAAAAATGCATGCGCAAACCCGGCGCGGCGTTAACCTCGATGACGCCGTTGTCAGGGCCCGGCGGCCTGGCTATGTCGTCGAGGATCAAATCAATCCCGCACATATCAAGTCCGATGATCCGCGCGGCGCGTTCGCACATCGCGGCGACCTGTGGGTGAATAAGATCGGTCACGTCTTTGGCTGTCCCGCCCGTCGAGAGGTTGGCGCATTCGCGCAGGTAGACGACCTGGCCTGCCTCCGGCGCGTGGCCCATCGACAGATCGCGCCGCCTCATAAATTCCACCACCACATCGTCAATCGCGATCTTGGTGAGCGGGCGCTCGTGGCCCTCTCCTCGCGCGGGATGGCGATTCACAGCCTCCACCAATTCGGCGATCGTGCGCTCGCCGTCGCCGATGACGTGCGCGGGGACGCGCTCACTCGCCGCAGCCACTTTGCCGTCGATCACCAGCACACGATAATCGCGACCCGTAAATTGCTTCTCGACCACGACCTTCGACGCGTGCCCCTTAGCGATGCGGTACGCCTGTTCGACCTGCGCTGCCGTGGTCAGATTGAGCGAGACGCCTTTACCCTGATTCAGGTTGTAAGGCTTGACCACGACGGGCGCGCCGACGATCTCCAACCCCTCGATAGCCTCGGCCTCCGATTGCGCGAGTACCCCACACGGGACATTGATCCCGGCGTCCCTTAATAACATCTTGGTCATTTCTTTATCGGAAGCGATGTCCACCGCGACAGCGCCGGTTTGGTCGGTCATTGCCGCCTGAATGAGGCGGCGGTGTTTTCCGTAACCCAATTGGACCAGGCTCCCTTCGCCGACGCGCTTCCAAGATATGCCGCGGCGCGTGGCTGCTTCCGTGATCGCGCTTGTGGTAGGGCCGAATTTGGCGCCGGCGATAAACTTTCTGACTTCATCCAGTCTCTTCTCCAGCGGGAACGGTTCGCCGCCTTTCGTCTGTAGTATCAGCGATTCGATGATTTCAGCCGCCATACGCAGCAGGCTCTTCGTTCCCTCCTCCGCGTCGTATTCGATGATGATGTCGTAGGCGCCCGGCTCGCCCGCGCCCCGAGTCTTCCCATGATAGGCCGGGACGCCGGCCAACTCTGTCAGTTCGAGCGCGACGTGTTCGACGACGTGGCTGAAGTAGGCGCCCTCGCGCAGCCGCTCCGCGAACCCGCCCTCGCGCTCTATGCAACAGCGATGTTTCGCAATCCCCGGCAGCAGCTCCAGTAAAAGTTCATTGAACCACGGAAATTCACGACTTTCTTTCCCCGCGAGATCGTCCAGGTAAAGCCTCATTGAAAGAGCGGGGCGATGGCTGTAAACATTCGGTCCCATCAATGCGCGGATCCCATCGACTCTCATTGGTAAATTCTCCGAACGCGCCTCAGCGGCCCGACCTCGGCGGATGGTATGGATCAATCATCTCCGCGCCATTCATAGCCGGGCGCAGACGCTCTACTCGAATCCCCGTCAATCGGCTGAGCAATCGCGGCGCCAACCGGCCATTGCGGCGCCGGCGCCCAGGAGCGGGACAGACTCATGGCCTTTGAAAAAATCGCGTGACTCATATTGCGTAGCTCGCATTCCACAACGCCGAATCGGCATATCAATTGCCCACTCATCCATAGTCCAGTCTGAGAGATATACGACATTTAGTATGGGGGAGTTATGTTCAATTTGATGGCTCAAAACTGGTGGGCTATTGCGCTGCGCGGGCTGGTCGCTGTGCTGTTCGGAATCGCCGCCTTTATGTGGCCCGGCGCCACGTTATGGGTGTTGGCGCCGCTCTTCGGCGCGTATGCGATGATCAATGGAATCTTTGCCGTGATCGAGGCCTTTGGGCGAGATGTCAGCCGAGAGCGTTCGTGGGCGCTGCTGTTTGAAGGCGTCGTCAGCATCGTGGTAGGCGTCATGATACTCATCTGGCCGGGGCTGACCGCCATGGGGCTGCTCTTACTGATCGCGTTCTGGGCGATTATGACCGGCGTGTTCGAATTTATCACCGCCGTCAGGTTGCGCCACGAAATCAGGGGTGAATGGTTGTTGGCGCTGATCGCCATTATTTCAATGGCGTTCGGATTATTGCTGCTGGCGTTCCCGGGGCCGGGCGCGTTTTCGGTCTTCTTGATGATCAGGGCGTTCGTTTTCGCCATAGGCGCGCTGATGATCGCGCTCGCGTTCAAACTGCGGTCGCTGAGGCGTCCGGGCGGAGAGATCCCACATGTTGGACACACCGCGCCGAGTCACTGAAATGAAAATCCCATTCACCGAGTACGCGCTTTCGGAAGACCAATCCCGGCGCCTGCCGCGTGGAGAGATTCTCGCGTTCGGAGGCGACATCGCATATCTCCTCGAGGGTCTTCGAGGGCACAAGTGTTGCGTTTTTCGAGATAGGCCCAGCCATATAAACATTTAAGGAGGATATAAGTTATGACAACTCTATCAGTATTGGAATTCAACAGCCCTGACGGGGCTGACCAGGCGCTCCGGATTCTGCAACGGCTGCAGCAGCAACAGCTAATCAAATTGGTGGACGCGGCTGTGGTCACCTGGCCGCAGAGCAGCAAAGGGCCGAAGACAAAGCAGCTGGTTAGCACAGCGCGCGCAGGCGCTATTGGCGGCGCATTCTGGGGTTTCCTCATCGGCTTGATCTTCTTGATGCCGCTGCTGGGTCTTGCAGTTGGCGCAGCGGCCGGGGCGGCAGGAGGCGCGCTTAAAGACTACGGCATTGACGACAACTTCATCAAGGAGGTTCGCGAAAAGGTTAAGCCGGGGACATCGGCGCTCTTCCTCATGACGGCGAATGCCGTCATAGACAGGGTGGTTGCTGAACTCAAGAGCTTGAACCCTGAA
>DATEMG010000678.1:0-19169 GCA_035275805.1 Blastocatellia bacterium | reverse complement strand
TTTGACGCCGCTTTCCCATCCCTCGATTTGTCGAAAGCTCGATTTACAACTGGGAAAGCGGCGTCAAAGCCGCCGCACTCCAAAGCTTCGCACTCATTCACGCTAAACTTAATGCCATTGGCGTTGAAACGCAGGGCTAAGATCAAATGCCGCTCCGCGGCATGGGAATTGATTTCGCCCCACCAAATGCCGCTACGCGACATGGGGATTGATTTTGAAAATCCCCAATGGAATGATCGAACCGAACGTTATGAAAGCTAACACTCAATGTTCAATCGGCCGAATTCCGTATCTGATCCTTTCACTCATCATCGCATTCTCAAACTCTACCGCTTTTGCCCAGCAGAAACAGATTGACTTTGCCGAGCTGGACAAAGTGGCGCTGGAGGAATTGAAACAACGAAACACGCCCGGCGCCGCCGTCGCCGTGATTAAAGACGGCCAGGTGATTTACGCCAAAGGCTACGGCGTCGCCAGCGTTGAGACAGGCGCGCCAGTCACGTCCGACATGCTCTTCAGGCTCGGCTCCACGACCAAAATGCTGACGGCCGTCGCACTCGTCACATTGGCCGCCGCGGGGAAGCTCAAGCTCGATGCGCCGATTGGCGATTGCGTAAAGGGGCTGAATCCGCGATTGGCGCAAGTTACGGCTCATCAGCTGCTGAGCCATTCGGCGGGACTGCGCGACTTTGCCGCGGCCCTTACTTCCAACGACGATGCGGCGCTCGGCAATCAGGCGCGCTCCTGGAAAGAAGACGTATTCTTCACCGAGCCGGGGAAAATCTATTCGTACTCCAGTCCCGGTTACTGGCTCGCCGGTCTGGTTGTCGAGGAAGCCGGCGCGAAGCCTTACGCCGACGCGATGGACGAGTTGTTGTTCAAACCGCTCGGAATGAGCCGGTCCACGCTACGCCCGTCCGTGGCAATGACCTACCCGCTCACAACAGGTCATCGGATCGAGAACAATATGGCGATCGTCATCCGGCCGGCTTTCAACAACACGGCCATGTGGCCCGGCGGCTCGGTCTATTCCAACGTTGGAGACCTCGGGCGCTTCGTGATCGCGTTGATGAACGACGGCAGGCTGGAAGGCAAGCAGGCGCTTGCGCCGATGGCCGTCTCCAAGCTGCCCGCGCCACACGTCACGCTGCCGGGGACGACCGACGTCAATTACGGCTACGGGCTGATGTCGTACAACTATCGCGGCGTTCGAGTGACGCAGCACGGCGGCGCGAGCACAGGCTACGGCTCGACGATTCAGCTCGTTCCCGAACACAAATTCGCGGTGATCGTGTTGACGAACCGGAGCGGCGAAACGCTCCCGCGCGTGAGGGACAAGGCGATGGAGTTGCTGACGCCGCTCAAACCACCCGAGCGGGAAGAAACGAATTCGGCGCCGCCGCTCGGCGAAGCCGAAATGGCCGGATACGTCGGCAGGTATTCGCACGCGCCGCAGACGTGGGACGTCTTAGTCAAAGAAGGTAAACTCTGGCTCAAGCATGAAGGCGCGGAATCAGAATTGAAGAGAGTCGGCCCGGCCACGTTCACCTATGGCCAGGGAGGCGAGTTGGTATTCACGCTAGGCGCGGACGGCAAAGCTGAACATCTGTTTCTGGGAATGTACGCTGCGAAAAAAGATCCGCGCGGAAAGTAGAGAGATTCAAAAATGAAAAGCAGAAATGGATTGATGTCCCTTCTCGTCGCGGCCTTGATATCGCCTGCGATCGCTCAGGAAGCCGGGAAACAAGTCACGGCCTTCGTCAACGTCAACGTAGTCCCGATGGATCGGGAGCGTGTGTTGAAAGACCAGACTGTAGTCGTGCGCGACGGGCGCATCGCAGAGCTTGGGCCGGCGAACAGAGTAAAAATCCCGGCGGGGGCGGCGCGCGTGGATGGGCGCGGCAAATTTCTGATACCCGGCTTGTTCGATATGCACACGCACCTGTTCTCGGACGGCAAGTTCCCCGACAATCTGGCCGGCGACGAACTAAAGATCATGCTCGCCAACGGAGTGACGACCATCCGACTGATGATCGGAACGCCCGAACACTTGAAGATGCGCGCGCAGGTGGCCAAAGGCGAACTGTTGGGGCCGACCATGTACGTCGCCAGCCCGGAACTGGCGGGCCGCTCATACGGAGACCCGTTCAACGGCTACGTTGTGACAACTCCCGATGAAGCGCGCGAGGCGGTGAGGAAGGCCAAAGCCGCCGGCTATGATTTCATCAAGCTCACCATAGACATCTCGCGCCCTGTCTACGACGCGGTGATCGAGGCGGCCAGAGAAGCCGGCATCCGGGTCGTCGGCCACGTCGATTTACGAGTCGGCCTTCGACGCGCGCTCGAAACAGGTCAGCAGATCGAGCACCTTGATTCATATATGGAGGCCGCGCTGAAGGACGACTCGCCCATGAAGGTCTCGGTTTCGGACTCGGGCGTATGGCGGAAGGCCAACTGGGAGAGCCTGGATTACGTTGACGAGCGCAAGGTCGCCGAGATGTCGCTCGCGACCGCGAAGGCCGGCGTTTACACCTGCCCCACGCTCACGTTCTTCAAGCTCTCATTCGCCGTCGCGCAGAGCGACGAAGAGATTCTCGCCAGACCCGATTACCGCTTCTTCCCGCCCGAAATGCGCAAATCGCGACACACAGCGCGCCAGCGGTTCTGGACGGCGCCGCCGACGCTCGAGCGGCGCGAAAAGTACATCCGCATCCGCAATCAAATGGTCAAGGGCATTCACGACGCGGGTGGAAAAATCATGGCGGGTTCGGACACGCCCGAATTGTTCCTGCTTTACGGTTTCACGCTCCACCGCGAGTTGAAGAACCTGGTAGAGGCGGGGCTGACGCCATACGCCGCGCTCGAGGCCGCGACGCGCGTTCCAGCTGAATTCCTGAACGCGCTCGGCGAGGCCGGCGTGATCGGACGCGGCAAGCGCGCCGATTTAGTACTGCTCGAAGCGAATCCGCTCGAAGACATTTCAAATACTGAGAAGCGTGCGGGAGTGATGGCGCGCGGGCGGTGGATGCCGGAAGCGGAGCTGAAAAAGACGCTCGACGAGATTGCGCCGCGATTCCAGGCGGCGTCCGCTGAGCGATGAAATGAGGGGCGCTTCGGGACTTTGCGTCAAAGGTCGCGCCGCCGTTCCCGTTCCGGACGAGAACGGCGCGGCCGCGCGCCCCGCTGGCGTATCGCAGTCACGGCGATTGTCTTCATCTCGATAGTGGCCTTGTTCGTTGCGCGAACGTCGGATAAATGGTTATTGGCGCGCGCCTGAAGATGACGATCGAATGGATCGCCCTCGTCGTCGTTTTGTATTTGAGTCCGTTCCTGATAGGGGCCGGACTTCGGCCTGCCGCGCGGGCCGCCGTACCGTCGCGGGCCGCGACAATCCGCATGATCAAAAGCAGACAGGCGAGCAGGGCCAACGCCATGACAGAGGACTGCGGCGGGAAACTCGCGCCCCAGTGGGCCAGTAACACCGCGAAGAACCCGACCAGTGTTCTACACAGCCATCGCAACAATGAATATGAGTGGTTGTTACGCATATTTACCTCCTCTTCAACAAGGCATAACTGACCATGACGACGCGCTGATCACCGAGTTGATCCAACAGTGGCAGCGAGTCCGCGAGTCTTTGGCCGAAGACGTTCGTCAAGCAGGTAACCACGATCGGCAGCCCGGCCTCGGGCATGAGCGCGTTGACCAGCGCCGCCAGCTCGCGCATGACGTCCTTGGCCGGCGCGCCAGGGCGCACACTGCCCATTGCCGCCAGATTGCTGTCGTCGAAGCGAAAGCAAATCATCACCGTCTCGGCGGGGCGTCCGCTCCATGCCGCCCCGACGCCGAACCACCATTCACGAAAGCGCCTGATGACTTCGGGAACTAGATACGCGACTCTGAGCATAATCAACAGAAGGATTATTGGCAGCGCCGGGAAAAGCATAAAACCCAGTCTGACGAGGATGCTCAAGACACTTTCAAAATCAGGGAATGTTTGAACCATAATCACCTCCCAAATCCGCCCATGAGTTTGTTACTGAATGGGCGCATGGTGGCGCCGGCTCGTGCCGAGGTGGCTAACATAATTCTGACATTTGGCTGACTTGAAGCGTCAGGCGGCGGGACAGGTCGTCATTGCTTCGGCGATGTCGGCGGGTCGAGAATCAACCGATAACCCATCCCGCGGTCGTTTTGGATGTAACACCGGCTGTGCGGATGCGGTTCGATCTTTCTCCGCAAGCGACTGATCGCCATATGCGCGTTGGTCTCCTGGCGTTCGTCGTAATGCTTATATTCCAACACCTGTTCCATTATTTCGCTCGTCGCGCAGAGTTGATTGGCGCGGGCGTACAAATAGGCGAGCAGTTTGAACTCCTGTCTGGTGAGGCGAACTTTGGCGCCATCCACCCAGACGTTGAAGTTCTCCATGTCCAGGCGAATGCCGGTCTCGACCGGCCCGGGCGATTTGACGGATGGCGACAGGGACTGCGAAAGCAGTCTGGCGATCATCGCCGCCGACATCAGCAGGCGGGCCATTCGCGCCAATTCGGCGTTGGTCAGATGTTGTTCGAAGGGGGCGGCGACCAGCCGGCTCGCGGCGTGATAGAAAAGGCCCAGATGATAAGGTAAGAAATCCGGCGCCGCTTCGTTGAACACGGCAAGTCTGACCTGTTGTACGGCGCGCATCGGCTTCTGCAGCGAAGCGTCGAAGCCATGGAGGTCGAAGCGGGTGAAATTATCTTCAACCAGACACTGCTCCTGATCGTGAGACTGGCGGAGGTTGCTCGACTCCGTCCAATCGAACCTGATCTCCGCCTCGAGCGTGACGTAATTCCAGAGCGACGGGGCCGGCCCGGCCCCGGCGAAATCAGTCAACAAGACCCGACCGTCGCGATCTATCAAAACGTTGTCGCCCGAAAGCGCCCCCGGGGCGTTGATCAACACTACGGGCTGCCCGATCGATGACGCCTTGAAAATAAACGGCGTCGGGTCAGGATAGGAAAATGACGATTCGTTGAAGCGCAGCTTCAATTCGCCGTCGCGCAACTCCGCCCTCAATCCGAGGATGGGGAGACGGCGAATCAGCGATTGAATCTTCGTGTTCAAACCGGCCCGATCGATCTGCGCCGGGTCCAGCCCGAGCCCCGCGCGGTAAAGGACGTCAAGCGAGCGTGATTCTTCGATCTCCTTTTTTCCCGCCGACCATTCGGCCAGAGTCTGATCGTAGAGTGTTTTGACGGCCTCATTAAAGGCCCTCGTCTCGGATCGGTAAAGGTCTTTGAGCGTCCGGACGTTTTCGAGATCGAAACCTCCGGCGGCGTGAGCGTTGGCGGCGAAATGAGTGGTCTCGGCGGTCGAATGCAGCGCGGCGGCGCCTGACAGCGGGGATCTCGGCGCATGATCGCCGTAGCGCCTCGCCTCGTTCTTCACCTGGTCTCTGCGCCCGCAAACGACCAGCAGCGATTCCGATATTTTGCCTTTGGCGATGGCGAAGACTTTAAGCGCCAACCTGTCACTACGCCTCCACAAAAGCTCGCTAATTCTGATCCGGTCATACGATCTGAAGAGACGGCGGAACAGGTCTTCCATCTCGCCGGCCCGATCACTGACGATTTCGCTCGCCAACCCCGGCTCGACCGCCGTGGCGAGAAAAAAACGATCGTTGGTTTTCCAATCAATTTCCAAATCCCAGTTGATCCGTACGTGTTGATCGAACGCGCTGCGAACGTGATCAAGCAACACCTCAAGCCCTTCCGCCTTGTCAACATAACTGACGGCCGGCGCCATTTCGCTGCCAACCGTGTTGTGCGACTCCCTGACTGTTTGCCAGGTTGGAAACATGGTCAGGATAATCTTCGGGATGAGCGGATTGCACTGCTTTGCCAGCGCCAACCCGCTGACGTCCATTTCATCTTTGTCATCGCGCATCCGGAGATCGAGAATCGCGAGGTGAACCAGGCCTTTTTGCAGCGCCTCCGAACATTCTTCAGGAGTGAAAACTCTCCGCACCAGGTATCCAAACATCTGGAGATATTCGGCGCAGGTCTGGCTGAAAGAATCACTGTTGTCGGCCAGCAATATTTGGGGCTTTGACATAAGCATCAGCCGGAAGGCTTGACGCCTTCACGTTCCTAACCTTTATTTTGGTCGGACCCTGGCCAGGGAGGCGCCGGACGGTCGAGGATCTGCTCGAAAGCCTTGCGCAATTCGTCCCATGACAGAGTCTTATGCAGATAATCAATCGCGCCCGCCTCGAAAGCCGCTCTGGCCCGCCGCCAGGTCGGCGAAGCGGTCATAACAACAATTCGGCGCGCCGGCCTTTCCAGGCGTAGACTCGACACCAGTTCTTCGACATTCTCGACCGCCGTGGCGTCGATCAGGATCAGGCCGTCAGGCTCATCACCCTCAAGCCGCATCCACTCTCCGGCCCGCGCGACTCTCAACGTTCCCAGCGGGGCCAGCGCGTCGGCCAGGAACTTTGTCCAGTCACTTTCTTCATCTCCATCTAATAAAATAAACCGCATGATTGATGTCGCTTCCTCTCACAGGACGCGCCGATTTGACTTGGACTGGAGCTCCTAGCCGGGGGAGGTAAGTCAAATAGCGTTCATCCTGAAAGGTTCCTTTCAAGGTTTATAAGGCAACCGGATGATTATCTCGGCGCCTTGAAATTTTGGCTTCTCAGAAAGGTAAATCCGCCCGCCATAAGTTTCGACAATGGCCTGAGCGATCAACAAACCCATTCCCATTCCATCCCCATGCTCAATTCTCTTTTTGAAGATTTGATGTTTGATCGGTTCAGGAATGCCATTCCCACAATCCCTGACGGCGATTTCCACCTGACCGTCTTTCAGATCGGTGGCCACCTCGATCAGACGACGCTCGGGGGGAAGCCCCCTAACGGCGTTGACCGCGTTGTCCAGGAGAATATCCAACGCCCGCCGCAGCCATTCGAAACTGGCTTCAACATGCAAATTCCGCCGCGCCGCCGGACGGGATTTCAGGCGGACTGCGCCGTACTTTTCTTTCTGCCGCAATTGATTCAATCTCTCGATCACCAGGTCGTTTATGTTGAAGATGGTCATGCCCTGCTCGGAAGTCAAGGGAGGGGTGATCGGCTTTTCGAGGATGCTTTTGGTCAATAACTCGATCAGTTGCAGGTGTTCGGCGATGCGTTCGCGCGGGGAATCGCCGTTTTTCATAATCTCCCTGATCAAAGTGGTGCGGTTTCGAATCTCCGCCGCCTGACCGGCGATGATGTGCCGCCAGGCGTTGTTGGTCATGCCCAGCCAGGCGAGGGTCGTGCTGGCTTCGACTCTGGCCCTCGTCTCAATCAGCTTTTCGTGCGTGCGTTTCAATTCCTCGTACTGACGGGCGTTCTCAACGGCGATGGCCGCGATGTCCGCCAGGGACTCCAGGGCGACCTGATCTTCTTTGTCGAACCCCTCGATCTTGTCGCTCTCGACGTTGATCACGCCCAGAATCCTCCCTTCATACTTCAACGGCACGCTCAGCTCCGACCTCGTGCTCTCGTTGATCTCTATATAATCAGGATCGTCCATTACGTTTACGACGAGTTGCGACGTCTTGCTGCGAACCGCCCGCCCGGCGACGCCGACTCTGCCGCGGTCGAGCGGCCACCTTGTTCCGACGCGTCGCAACAGGCCGTCGGCCGCGGCGGGGGGGTAAATGTTCCGGCAGGTCAATTCATTGCGCCCTTCGTCGTATATGTTAATCATTCCAAGTATGGCTTTCGCGCCGCTGACGCCAGTGACGCCTTTCACAGCCTCCTTCACAATCCGGTCCAAAACTTCCTTCTCATGACCGAAACCCGCGGTGATGGCCTTACTCGCGTTGTGAACGGCATGCAGGTGCTTGCTCATACGGTAGAGTTCCTCGTACTGCTTCGCGCGCTGTTCCGCATACTGCTGGTAATGGATGGCGACGGAAGCTTGATTGGCGAAGAATCGGATCGTTTGGATTTCGTCCTCGGTGAACCGGCGGCGGCGGCGGTAGTTGATGAACATCATTCCCACTTTATCCCCGCTCGCCCGCAGCGGAACGGCGATGCATGATTCGATTCCTTCGGCCTTCGCGAATTTGCTGTCCCTGAAATTTGGTTCGACGGAGACGTTCTCGACGACGCGCAACTTCCCCTCGACGAGCAGGCTGTGAACCATAGGATAGTTCCATTCCTCTTCAGGGCCCGGCAATTTCTCTGACTGAAGTTCCCCCCTGATCGTCGGAAACATGAGGCGGCGTTTGCTCTGGTCGTATTCGAACAGAACCACGACATCGCACTGGATGGTCTGGCGCGCTTCCACCGCGATTGTTTCAAGCGTATCCTGGCGGGCGCCACTCACGATGACGTCGGCTACGGCCTCAACCGCCTTGCGCAATCGCTCCAGTCGCTCGACCTCCTGAGCGTTCTCATAAGCGATCGCCGCCTGGTTGGCGTAAAAGTGCAAGGCCATGATCTCCGATTCCGCTATACCGCGCGGCTGGGGATAATGAATCCACATTACCCCGATGCGTTTATGCGGCAGCGACATGGGCACGCAGACGGCGGCGCCGGCCTTTTTAATTAACTGGGGGTGGAGGCGTGCGGCTTCTTTGCAGGTGTCGTTGATTATCTCGGCCCGGCCCGTGCGGAAGACATTCATCGAAATCCCGTTAGGCCGTATGATCAACGTGTCGGAAGAGTCTTTTGGCGGGATCGAGAGCCATATCCGCACCCGCTCGTATTCGTCAATCAGAATGACATGGACGCGGGAAGCGCTGGCCGCCGTGCAGGTCTCGCTGACGATCCCGTGCAGCAACCGCTCCGGATCCTCTTGCGCGTTCAACTCATCCCTGACCCGGTAGAACGAGAGCAGTCTGTCGCGCCCGCGCTCCGCATGCTTGATCGTCAGCATGCGATCAATCAGAACGCTGGTCTGCTCCGAGATCGCCGCTATCAGGTTTTCGTTCTCGCGCGTAAACCGGCTTTGCGACTCCAGGCAGAACTCACCCAGGTCAAGCAGCCCGAGGGTGCGATTGCCGATCTTGAGCGGCGCGATCATGAGGGATTGGATAATCTCCTCCAGATCGAGGGTCACGCCCAGCCTGTCGAGGCTCTCGCGAAACCGGGGATCGCTGTGTCTGAGAGTCACCGGCTTGCCGGTCTGAAGAATCTGGTCTAGCCCTTCGTAGTAAGAGACGGAAGATTGCCGGCCAGAGTCCGTCGCGAATTTCAAGCCGACGGCGCCGCGACTCGAATAACAGGCGGCCTCGACCGTCATTTGTGAGTCACTCTCGTCGAAGAGCAGGATGCGGCAGAACGTGTTCGGAAATAACGTGGCGAGCATTTCCGCCAGTTTCTGCAACCCGGAGGCCAGGTCTTGAGCTTGAACGACAATGTTGCTGGCGTTAAGAAGAAGTTCGACCTGGCGCCTGTACTTCAGGAGTTGGCGAATGTGCCCGACGCTGCCGACTCGTTGCCCCGCCTCGTCATACAACCAGGACGCCGTCAGTCGAATTGAAACCGGCTGGCCGAACTTGTCCCTAAGCGCCGTCACGTGATTGACCAGCCTCCCGTCTTCGCTCTGGTGCAGCAGATTGCCTATGAGGCGTGGCTCCTGATCGTCGTGATAAAGATCGTAGACCGGTCTTCCGATCATTTCATCGGACGAGTAGCCCATGATGCGTTCAGCCTGCTCGTTGAATTCGGTCACCCGCCCTTGAAGGTCAATGGCAATGACCGCATGCGGCAGGGCGTTTGAAACAAGGTCCTTGCGCTCTCTCTCCGCGGCCAATTCTCCCACTAAATGGGCGTCTCTTGTGATCAGTTCCTGATTGACGATGACTATCGCCGATTGATCTGCGAACAGGCCGAGCAGTCGCGCGTCTTCGGGGGTGAACTTCCTTCCGACGTCGTCGTCAACGTAAAGCACTCCGAGAATGCGCGCCCGCCAGCGCAACGGGACTTCCAACACCGCCCCGAAGAGGCGTCGCCCGCCGTAAATGTCGGATCGATCGGGGTGCGTATTGTAATCGTCAACTATGCGGTAATCCTCGCCGCTCTGAACCAGGCGTCCGGCCATGCCGTCACCTATCTTCAATACCTTACCGACGAAATCGGGCCGATTGTGATCGGCGATCAATTCAAGCTCTCCACGCTCGGGGTGGTGTTCGTAAATACCTCCGCTCTTTGCGCTCAGCAATCCGGCGGCATGCTCTATGATGGTTCGCAGCAGCGTCCGGCGCTCCGACGCCTCAGTCGAAGTGATGGCGAGCGTGGTGAGCCGGAGCGCCTCCAGTTGCCTTGCCCGCTGTTCGGCCCGCTCTATCAAATCCGCCTTTTCGATGGCGGCGGCGGCCTGCGCGGCGAACAAAGCCAGGGGCCTGAGTTCCTCTTCGAGAATTTTCCGGCGGCTGTATTTGTTGTCGGCGGAGAGATGGCCGATCACCTTGTCGCCCGACCGCAGCGGCACGCCGGCCCACTCTTCCACATCTTCTTTGTCGAGGCCTTCCTCCGAATGCTCCGGCCGGCCGGCTTCAAACGTGAAGACCCGCGGTCGCGGGTCTTCTAACAACTTCCTGAAGTGATGATCCTGAGCTACCGGCCACTCGACTCCGATGAAGTTCGAGCGATTCATGCCCGATTGCGCCTCGCCTTTCAGGGACCGCCCCTCGTCTGAAAGCAGATATAGCCTGACGCGGTCGAATCCGCTGTCCCGCACAATTAGAAGGATGCGATCGAGCACTTCCTGGCGATTGCGCCCGCTCAAAAGCGCCGCGCTTCCCTCCGTCAAACGATCGAGCAGTGTCGCATCCACGAAGTTCATCTCTTTCTCCCGTGAGCTGAAGTGTCTTCTCGCGGTCGCCCAGCGTCGAAACACGCGCGAGGACTCCGGCCAGTTACCTGGCGTCGCTCGCCCGTCCCAACGGCCTAGCCTCCGCCTGCAGCGTCGCCCCCTGGCGCCGCCGCCGGTCGTTTTCAACCGCCTGATGATGATTAACCTGACCGCCCATCGCTTTCCCTCTTGCCTCACCCTTCGGTGAGAGGAGTTATAGCCCGGTCCGAACAGAGATTGGCTAACAATTGCCTGACAAATGCGTAACGGAGAGAGTGAAACAATCATTTCACCTTCATGACGACAAATGTCAGGTCGTCATGCTGCGGGGCGCTTGCGATCCATTCTTTCACACGGCGCGCGATTTCATCGCGAATCTCCGGCGCCGAAAGATGGGCGGTTGCGGCGACGGCGTCCTTGATTCTCTCTTCGTCGAACTCTTCGTCTTGCGCGTTGAGCGCCTCCGGCAGCCCGTCAGTAAAGGCGATCAGCGCGTCGCCCGGTCTCATCTGCACGACCTCCTGCTCGTAGCCGCAATGCTCGAACATCCCGACGAACATCCCACCGGAACTGAGGCTCCTGAAATCGTGGGAAGGGACGGCGCGAAAGAAGAATGGGGGATTGTGTCCGGCGTTGACATAAGCCAGGCGCCGCGTCACCTGGTCGAATTGCGCGTAGAAGAACGTCACATAGTTCGCCCCGCCCGTCGAGCCGCACAGCAGCCGGTTGAGCGTAGCAACCATGTCCGCCAGCGAGCCGTTCCCCGCGCCGTCAACCGACAGGCTGCGCAGAGTGGCCTGCACAGTTGACATCAGCAGCGCCGCCGCGATTCCCTTCCCGGCCACGTCGGCGATGGCGACGCCAAGTCGATCGTTGTCGAATTTGATGAAGTCATAGTAATCGCCGCCCACGCCGCGCGCTGGCTGGCAGAACCCGGCAAGCTCTACCGCGAGGCATTCGGGCGGGCGTTCGGGCAGCAAGCGCCGTTGCACTTCGGCCGCCAGAGCAAGTTCGCGGCGCAGTCGTTCTTCGGCCACCATCCGCTCGGCCAGCCGCGCGTTCTCGACCACGAGCGCAAGTTGCCCTGCGACCGACATCAGCGTTTCTTTGTCGGCGATGGAATAGGGAAACTGACCGCGCCGCAAACTGAGCGATAGAATGCCGCTCAGCCGCTCCTTCGTCCTGACCTGCACGAGCAGATGCGCTTTGATCCGTTGCAAAGCCTCTTGTTCACGTCGGCGCGACTCGCGCACGGCGGGAGAGGCGAAGCTGAAGGCCTGTGTCCATGTTTCCAACTCCGCCGCCTCGACGACCAGCGGGTTGGAGAGGCTGCTCAACCGCCTCACGACGAAAGCGTCCCGAGAGAGTTTGAGCCGCTGTTCCCCTTGTTCATCCGCAGGGCCGCGTTCGCCGGGTTGAAGCGCCGAAGAGACACGGCAAAGATAATCGCCGCCATCTTCCTCGCGCGTGAAGATCGAAACATATCCCGCTTCAAATGATTCGCTGATCCGGGCGGCGATGGATTCATAAAGCTGGTCAATGCTGTCCGCAGCGCGCGCCTCCTGGCCGAGATCGAAGAAGATGCGGCGCGCGTCGTAAGGCGCGGGTGAAAAGTACAGCTCCAATCTTGGCAATAACCGCCGTTTGACGATCATATGAAGCCAGGCGAACAAAGCGAGCAGCAACGACAGCGCGACCAGATCGCCCCGCCGCCCGAACCCGTCAATAAAGACCGCTCGGCCGCCGGTCAGCGCCAGCAACAGCGCGCCGCCAAAAATCCCACATTCGACGCCGACCGTGACGCGCGCCACAGACAAATGTCGCCTCATACGCCGAAGCTTCTGGAGTAGCGGTTTGAGACTCGGTCGTGTTATGCGCGGCAGAATTCTCATTGGTTATTCATAGAGTTGAGCAAGCGATTTATCTGGCGCCTGCGTTCTGGGTACGCATCGCTTCCAGCGTGCAGACATGGGGCAAGAAGTATTGATGGGAACCAGACTTTCCCAATGCCGCCTCGCTTGCGTCGTGTGGTTATTGCCTGCAATCCTGCGCATGCGACTCCAATCGGACCGCTGACTCCCAATGAGTCTTCTACCCACGCCTGCACGCTGGAATCGATGCGTACCCAGGCGGGATTTTCATTGTTTCTGGGCGTCGCAGCGGGACATAAACATCCTCACTCGATCATTCATCCCTGAGCGCCGTCAGCGGGTCTACCTTCGTCGCCCGCCGCGCCGGCAGCCAGCAGGCCGCAAGCGCCACGAGGATCAGCGACACCGCGACGACCACAAAAGTCAGCGGGTCAATCGCGCTCACTCCGAACAACAGGCTCCGCATCAGGCGGGTAACGGCCAACGCGCCGGCAATTCCGATCAGCGCGCCGACTAGCGCCAGCTTGATTCCCTGCCCGATGACCAGCCTCATCACGTCGCCGGTTTGCGCGCCCAACGCAATCCGGATGCCGATTTCATGTGTGCGCTGCGCCGTCGTGTAACTTATCAGCCCGTATAAACCAACCGCCGCCAGGATCAGCGCAAGCGCCGCGAATGAGCCGAGCAACATCAAGTTGAATCGCCGCTGCGTGATCGTGCGATCCACCATTTGATCCATCGTGGCGATGCTCAGAAAAGTCTGCGTCGGGTTTCCCTCCCGAATCTTTTCCTTGATCGCAGTCAGTTCCTTCAGCGGGTCGCCGGCCGTGCGCACAATCCAGGTCACCAGAGAAGCCGGAGCCTGCGCGTAAGGCAAATATATTTCGAGACGTGGCGCTGTGTCCAAACCGTTGGGCCGCACGTCGCCGACGACGCCGACAATCTCGCAGGTCATGGCTCTGCCGGAGGCGTCGAAAGTTATCTTTTTACCGATAGGGTCTTCCGCCGGCCAATTCCGCACGGCCATCGAGCTGTTGACCATCGCGACTGGAGCCACGCCCGCCTTGTCAAACCGATTCAGTTCGCGCCCGCGCAGCAGCGGGACGCCCAGCGCTCGCAAGTATTCCGGCGTGACGTTGATGATGTAAGCTGTGGGGTCCTGTCCGGGCGTGGAAGCGCGGCCTTCGATCTTCACGCTCTTAGGTATGAGCACCTGGTTATCGTGGAAAGGCAGCGCCGATGTAATCCCCACGGCCTGCACGCCGGGCAGAGATTGGATGCGCGGCAGCGTCTGTTCGACCAGAGCGATGCGTTGTTCCGCGTTGCGATTCCTGCCGATCAACGTCTCCAGCGCCAGCGCGCGGTCCGTCGTAAACCCCGGATCGACGCGCAACAACGCAATGAAGCTGCGCGTCAAAAGTCCCGCGCCGACCAGTAACGCCAGCGCCAGCGCGATTTCCGAAATGACCAGCAGATTACGAAGCCGTTGTTGTCGCCGCCCGCCGGTCATCGTGCGACCTTCCGCTTTGAGCGATTCCTGCAAATCCTGCCGCAGCATTTGCGCCGCCGGAGCGAGGCCGAAAATCAACGCCGTCAACAGCGATACGGCCACGGCAAAGCCGAGCGCCGGCGGATTCACCGCTATCTGATTCAGCCGGGGCAGGTCGCGCGGGCCGAATTTGACAATCGTTTCGACCAGCCAGTAAGCCAGCAGGACGCCGCCCGCGCCGCCGAGCAATGCGAGCAACGCGCTTTCGGAAAACAACTGGCGCAGAATTCGCCAGCGCCCTGCGCCTAGCGCGGCTCGAATCGCAAGTTCGCGCGAACGTTCCGTCATGCGCGACAGCCAGAGACTGGCCACGTTGGCGCAGGCGATCAGCAAAACGAAGCCGACTGCGACAAACAACACCAGCAGGCCACTCCTCGCCTGCCCGATCACGGCTTCGCGCAATGTCGCGACAACCACTCCCACGCCCGCGTTCGTCTGCGGATATTCGCCGGCCAACTGCGCGGCGATGTTGTTCATCTCGGCCTGCGCTTCGGCTACGGCGCGTCCAGGTCTTAGCCTTCCGACCACTCTGATGAAAGACCCGCCGCGCACTTGCCTGTCGCTGTTGCGCGGCTGGCGCGGCGCCCACAATTCGCGTCCTGGCGGGTATTGGAAGTCAGGCGGCAGAATACCGACGACAGTGTGCGGCTGTCCATTTAGCGTCAATTGCCGCCCGACCAGGTTCGGATCGCCGCCGAAACGGCGCTGCCATAACCCGTAGCCAATAACAATCACCTGCCCTTTACCCGGCTCATACTCTTCCGGAAGGAAAGTCCGCCCGTAAAGCGGCGTAACGTTCAACGCGTCGAAGAAACCCGCAGTGACAATCCACGAACGAAAGGTCTCAGGTTCGCCGGTTCCGCTCAGGTTAAGGGCGAATGGTTCGGCGGCCGAGACGATGTCTAGCGACTGCGCGCGATCGCGCCAGTCAAAGAAATTGGCCGGCGAGGTCTCCTCGCGCTCGACGCCGTTTTTCAAATTGTTTTGCCACAAGACAACGACGCGCGCTTCGTCCCCGTAAGGCAAGCGCCTGAGCAGCACGCCGTTGACCACGCTGAACATCGCGGTCGTCACCCCGATGCCTAGCGCCAGCGTCAGGGTGGCGATCAAGGTAAAGCCGGGCCTCTTCATTAACACGCGCGCGCCCAGTCTCAGGTCTTGCCATAATGCGTTCATCGTTTCTCTCCTGATTTATGCGGTAAAGATTCGGCGTTCACTCGCCCGTATTCGGCGCGGGATCGCACTTCCCATGTCTTGCCTTCATCGAATGAACGCTCCAAGACCCGCGCCACACGGTCTGGGCCTTCGGGCCACCATGCTTGCCGTGACAAAAATCGGCGCCCGCCCACATCGAACTCGCGCACGATGTACCAGCGGTCGCCGTATTTCCGGCCCTCCCACACCTGAAAGAGGGCATTGCCGCTGACCCACACGAACATCCAACGGTTAGTCACCTGGTCCCACGCGCGAATGGCCCGAGACAGACGCACGGCGCCTTTCTCATCCACTTGGCGCCACTCTTCCTCGAAGGCGGACGGATGAACACCGCGCTTGACATGGAATGCGACGTCCTTCTTGTCAATGCGGCCGTTGACAATACGAGCCCAGGCGCCCGGCCAGAAATCGTAGTATCGCATCTCCGGCGAATCCGGCGGCGGCGCGTCTGTTTGCGCGGAAGCTGAAGGAGCCGAAATCGACAGCAGGAAGGCGACCCCGACAAGAATGCGCCGCGCCTGTAAAATACCGACGAGAAGCCGTCCGAATATGTTCATGTGATCTCCTATGCGAGTTCCTGCCCGAAGCCAAGCACATGGCCATCACAATCGCGGATCGCGAATTCCCGCATCTTATACTCTTCCTGGATAAGAGGGCCGTACACCACATCGACGCCCTTCGCGTTGAACTCCGCGTGCAGAGCCTGCGCGTCGTCGACCCAGAAGAAGACGTCCCAGGTTCCTCCCTGCCGTTCATTCGGCGTTATAAGTTTGGGCGCCGAAACCCTCCGCAGCATAATTGCTAGACCGTCGCGGCTACAGATGGCGAACTGTAGAGGGGTTCCCGCCGAGTATTCACATCGAAAGCCCAAGATTTCCGCATAGAACGCCACCGATCGCCCCACGTCGGAGACGGGAAAATACGGCGCGGCGCGGAGCAGTTTACCCATTTGGTTCGAAGACATATGTAATCTCCTACACATCCAGACGATCTTCGTATGGCGTTACTTCTCCCTGCTCGACATATCGCTTGAGCAGTCTGAGGTACATGGCCCAGCAATAGCACGACACGGAGTAATGTTCGTTCGCCTCGGGCCAACCCGAATGCTGAAAACGAACCTGAGTCACTTCCCGTCCATACAGTCGCAATCCGATCTGGCTATTCAGTGCGCAATGCAACCATTGGATCCACTTTCGTCGCCCGCCGCGCTGGCAGGTAGCAGGCCAGCCAGGCGACGGCGGCCAGCAATAGTGGCGCTAAGATAAAAGTGAACGGGTCGGTGACGGTCACAACGTACAACAGGTTCGACATCAACCGCGTCAACCCGTAAGCGGCGATCAATCCAATGACGACCCCGACAAGCGTCAGAAGCATCCCCTGCCCGACGATCAGCTTGATCACGTCACTGGCCTGCGCGCCGAGGGCGACGCGGATGCCGATCTCATGCGTGCTCTGGCTGACCGAACAGGAGATCACGCCATAGATGCCAACCGCCGTGAGAATCAGCGCGACGGCGGCGAAGAGACCCAGCAACAGCGTGTTGAAGCGCGGGGTGGCGACTGACCGGCCGAGGATTTCTTCGAGTGTCCAGACGCCGTAAACCGGGGCGTCCCTGTCCAGTGAGTGGACGACGTCGCGCGCCGCGTTGACAAGCCCACGCGGGTCCGACGTGACCCTCGCCACCACAGTCATAGCGGACATAGGCATCTGCGCCTGCGCGAAATAGATCTCGGGCTGGGCCGGCCCTTGCAGGTTTTGGTGTTTCACATCTGCGACCACGCCGACGACCTCACGCATGCCGTTCTCCTCGGTAACGGGTACCGTGGAAAAGCCCGGCGCGATGCGCTTGCCGAGCGGGTCTTCGTTCGGGAAATGTTTGCGCGCCAACGCCTCGTTGATAATCAGTACCGGCGCCGAATTCAGATCGTCCTGCTCGGTGAATTCGCGCCCCTTGACAAGCGGGATGCCCATCGTGCGGAAGTATTCGCGGCCGACCGAGTGGATGATGCCAAAGGAGTGGTTGCCCGGATCCACGGGCTGGCCCTCAATCGTCAACCCGGTGCTGCCCCCGCTGCCCCCGAGCGGCAGTTGGAAGACAACGCTCGCGTTGATAACTCCAGGCAGGGCCTTCACGCGCTCAGTGAGTTGGCGGTAGAAGTCGGCGATCTGCGGCGGGGCGGTCGCGCTGGCGCCCGACATCGCAACGTTGAAGGTGAGCGCGTTGCGCGGGTCGAACCCGACCGGTACCTGCTGCAACCTCACGAGGCTCCGGATCAGCAGGCCCGCCCCGATGAGTAACACCAACGCGAGCGCGATCTCGACCACCACCAGCAGGCTGCGCGCGCGGTTCGTGTTGGCGCCGCCCGACGCGCCGCGCCCGCCCTCTTTGAGCGACTCGGCCAGATTTGTCCTTGAGATGATCAGCGCCGGGGCCAGCCCGAAGGCCACGCCCGTGGCTAGAGAGACCAGCGCCGTGAAGGCCAACACTCGCGCATCGAGCCGCGTCTCCGCGATGCGCGTGATACCCTCTGGACTGAGCGCGACGATCAGGTTGGTCCCCCACACTGCCAGCGCCGCTCCCACAGCGCCGCCTAGTCCCGACAGCATGACGCTCTCGGTCAAGAGTTGCCGTGTGATGCGCCAGCGGCCCGCGCCCAGCGCCAGCCGCACATTGATCTCGCGCTGGCGGATGATGGCGCGTTCGAGCAGCAGGTTCGCGACGTTAACGCACGCGATCAGTAATACGAATCCTACCGCCCCTAACAAGAGCAGGAACGTCGGTCGCAGGTTCCCGACCAGCGATTCGAGCAACGGCATGACCTTGATATTCATGTCCTCGTTGACTTCGGGGAACTGCGCAGCTAGGCCGGAGGCGATCACGTCCGCCTCTGCCTGCGCCTGCTCGGGCGTGACTCCGGGTTTCAGCCGCCCGATCACACGCCAGCCGCGGTAGCCGCGCGCGACCATGATCATCCCCGGTCCGATTGGCCTCTCGTTATCGAGAGCGGTCGAGACCCACACCTCGGTCGGCTGGGCCTGGATCGGAAACCTGAAACCAGCAGGCATGACTCCGACGACAGTCAAACTCTTGTTGTTGAGAATGATCGAGCGCCCGATGACGGTCGGGTCGCCCGCGAACAGCCGCTGCCAGCATTCCCAACTCAGGATCGCCGGTCGCCCCTCGCTGCCGCCCCCGGCCTTGTCCTCCTCGGGCAGGAAGGCGCGCCCCAACGCCGGCGACGCGCCGAGCAGCGGGAACAGATCCGCCGTGACGATCACTCCGCGCAGCAGCACAGCCTCGCGCTGCCCCGTTAGCGTAAAATTGGAGTTGTAGTAAGCCCCGAGTCGCTCGAACTCTTTGCTCTGATCGCGCAGGTCGGCGAAGTTGCGGAACGAGAAGTTCGACAACGCCGCGCGGCTGCGAGGTTCGTTCTGACCTAGAGCCATCAGCCTGTCCGACTCAGCGAACGGCAGCGGGCTGAGCAGCGCCGCATTCACAACGCTGAAGATCGCCGTGTTCGCCCCGATCCCCAGCGCCAGCGTTAACACCGCGATGACAGTAAAGCTGGGCTTCTTGAGTAGCACCCGCGCGCCGTAGCGCAGGTCCTGCCACAGTGTGTTCATCGTTTCTCCTCGCAAAATCCCTGGGAGCGCAGGCATCCTTGCCTGCTGGTTTCCGGCAATAGCCGATTGGCC
>DATEMG010000677.1:0-4559 GCA_035275805.1 Blastocatellia bacterium | reverse complement strand
AGGGCCGTCATCGACACGCTCAAACAACATGGCGTGACTCATCTGGTGACGATTGGCGGGGACGACACGGCGTTGTCGTCGAGCACGGTGGCGGCCCGCTCTGACATTCGCACGGTCCATGTGCCGAAGACGATTGATAACGACCTTCCGCTGCCGGCGCACGTCCCGACATTCGGTTTTCAATCCGCGCGCCATACCGGGGTGGGGCTTGTGCAGAACATGTCGGAGGACGCGCGCGCCACGCGTCGCTGGTACATCGTGGTCGCGATGGGGCGACAGGCCGGCCACCTCGCGCTCGGCATCGGCAAGGCGTCGGGCGCGACGCTGACGCTGATCCGCGAAGAGTTCGAGCATGAGACGGTGCCGTTCGCGCGGATGTGCGACATCGTCGAAGGCGCTATCATCAAACGCCGCGCGATGGGGCGTCACTACGGCGTCGCGGTTCTGGCCGAAGGCCTGATCGAGAAGCTCGACCCTGGCGACATGGAAGACCTGATGGACGTGGAGAAAGACGACCACGGGCACATCCGCTTCGCCGAGATCGACCTCGCGCGCAAGGTCAAGGTCGAACTCGAAGGCCGGTTCAAACAGCGCGGCGTTCGCGTCACTATCAGCAACAAGAACATCGGCTACGAACTGCGCTGCTGTGACCCGATCCCGTTCGACATGGCCTATTGCCGGGAACTGGGACACGCCGCGATCCGCTTCCTGCTCGGCGGCGGCAGTGGCGCGATGGTCAGCATTCAAAACGGAATAATGATCCCGCTGCTCTTCGACGAGATTCGCGACCCGAACACCGGCAAAACGCGGGTCCGCAACGTCGATGTGACGAGCGAAAGCTACCGGGTCGCGCGCGAGTACATGCTGCGTCTGAACTACAAGGACTTCGAAAATCTCGAATGGGCCGAGAAACTGGCCCGCGCAGGGAACCTGAGCGTTGAGGAATTAAGGAGAAGGTTTGCATAAAGACAGTAGGGAGTGGGGAGTAGGGAATGGGGAGTGGGGGAGGAAATTTCCTGTCCCCCACTCCCCACTCCCCATTTCCCACTCCCCACCAACCATTGATTATGGCGATTAAGAAGTTAGGCATTTTAGTTGGCGGCGGCCCGGCGCCAGGGATCAACGGCGTCATTTCCGCCGTAGCGCTGGAGGCGATCAGGTTGGGCTGCGCGCCTATCGGGTTTCACGACGGCTTTGAATGGCTGGCCGAGCGTTACACCGACGAACAGCACGAACTGACGGTTGACGAAGTGTCGCGCATCCATCTGGATGGCGGCTCGATCCTGGGGACTTCAAGAACCGACGTCGCCCACGACCGGCAGATGCTGGACAACTCGATAGCGGCGTTGAAGAAATTGGGAATCGAGGCTCTGGTCGCGGTCGGCGGGGACGACATGCTCGCAAGCGCCTCCGCCGTCGAGCGCCATTCAGAGGGCGCGATCAGAGTAGTGCAGATTCCGAAGAGCATCGACAACGACCTGCCGCTGCCCGCCTCTCTGACCACGCTCGGTTACGAGACCGCGCGTCAGGTCGGCGTCGGCATCGTCAACAGCCTGATGGAGGACGCAAAGACGACCGGGCGCTGGTTCATCGGAGTGACGATGGGGCGTCCGACGGGCCACTTGACGCTGGGCATCGGCGCGGCGGCGAGCGCGACCTGCACGATCATCCCTGAGGAATTCGGGCCCGAAGAGTTTCCGCGGCGCGCGATTCGCCTGGCCGACATATGCGACATCATCGAGGGCGCGATCATCAAGCGCCGCGCGATGGGCAAAGGCTACGGCGTCGCATTGCTCTCCGAAGCGCTCTCGGAGCGGTTCAGCCCCGAAGAAGTGACCGAGTTGGAAGACGTCGACCGCGACGCGCAGGGCCACATCCGCGTGGCCGAAATAGACCTGGGCCGCAAGGTCAAAAGCGAGGTCCAGTCCCGACTTGAAAAGCGCGGCGTCAAAGTGACTGTTGTCGACAAGACCATCGGCTATGAATTGCGCTGCGCGCCGCCCATCCCCTACGACGCCGAACACGCGCGCGACCTCGGTTATGCGGCGGTCACTTATCTGATGGCCGGCGGTTCGGGCGCGATGATCACGATGCAGAACGGGGAATTCAGCCCCGTGCCTTTCGGCGCGGTGATCGACCCGGCGACGGGGCGCGGCAAGTCGCGAAGCGTCGACGTCGCGAGCGAAAGTTATCAGGTCGCCCGCGATTATATGGTCCGCATCGGCCCGAGAGATTTTACCGACGATGCCTGGGTCGAGAAGCTGGCGAAGGCCGGCGGAATGGATTCGGCCGAATTCAGAACTCACTTCGCAAAATTCGCCTGACGGCGCCGCTCCGTCGGTAATTCGCGAAATCAGGCAAAGAAGAGCATTGTTCATTGTTCATTGTTCATCGTTCATTTGTCATTTCCCGGAAATCGCCCAATATTCATTGGGCATTGATCGACTGCTGCGGCCGGCGATGACAAATGAACGATGAACAATGAACAATGAACAATGGATGTCTCCGCCCATTTCATGATCTACTGACGGTACCGATCCTGCGTGTCCCGATTTAAGACTCATTAAGAAGGGAGAATTGATTTTGAAAAATAACACTTTGAAGTTGTCGTTCGCAGCTGTCGCATCCCTGTTGGTTTTATGGGCCGGCCTTCGGGCGGGGGCTCAACATTCGGCTGCGCCGGAAGTTACAAAGGCCGTGGCCGTGCTCAGCCCGACCGAAGGTAACAATGTTCGCGGCGTGGTGACGTTCATCCAGGCCGGCGCTAACGTCAGAGTAGTGGCGCAGATCGAAGGCCTCACCCCTGGCAAGCATGGCTTCCATATTCACGAGTGGGGCGATTGCAGCTCGAAGGACGGCTCGTCCGCTGGCGGCCATTTCAATCCGGCCAACTCGCCCCACGCGGCGCCCGAGGCAGCCCAGCGCCACGCCGGCGACATGGGAAACATCGAGGCCGATCAGAACGGAGTGGCTCGCCTCGAATACAATGATCCGGTGATGAAGCTGAACGGCCACGGCGCGATCATCGGCCACGGCATGATAGTTCACGCTAACCCTGATGACCTGAAAACTCAGCCGACGGGGAACGCTGGGGGACGCCTGGCCTGCGGCGTTATCGGCGCCGCGAAACCGTAAGGAGAACGGGAAGTGGGGAATAGGGAGTAGGGAATGGGGATAGGAAATGACATCTTTTTCCCATTCCCCATTCCCCATTCCCCACTTCCCAGCTTGTAGCTTCAAGCCACGCAATTTGGGGCGTATGGCTACAACTCTCACTCGATGGCTGCTGGAAGATCGCAAAATATATGGAGTTCCGAATCCGTTCGCGAAGGCACGATAATTGCGAACTAACAGAAGTGTTTGGGCGGCGACGGTGTCGTCACGCTGACGGAGATAATGGACCAGGGGGTTGTGGGGATCTACTGGGCCTACGAGGGACTCCGATTCTGGGCACGCCGCCGCGGCTGTAGAACCAGATCGCCGCCCACGCTACCACACGGAAGGGAACGAAAGCCGAGTCCCTTAACACATCACAACGCATTACAATGCCTCGCTTTTAGCTTCAACCCGCTCAGATTGAGGCGCGCCACTGCGCCTGTATCGCGCCAATCGCCGGCCTGCCGCTTATTTTTTGTAGAGAAGATAAATTGTCTGCGCGCGGGGCCCGCCATAGCCGAACAAAGAGCGGTCGAGAAGATAGCCCTTCAGCATGAAGGATTCCGCGTGTAGCCTGACAAAGCCTGCTACCTCAAAATCTTTCGCCCTCAATCCAACCCGGTTCGGCCCGACCAGTTCATCCCACACCGCCATCGTTCCGGCTGGCGATTCGCGTAATGTCTTCAGGTCGGCCTCGCGGTCGCGCGTGAATTCGGGGTTCTCCCACGGGTCGCGGTTAAACAGAATGCACGAGTAAGTCTGGGACCAGATCAGGCGCGAGATGGGCGGCTTGGTCGGTTGTGATTGGAACCATGAGTGAGCGGCGGAGATTGCACGCGCGTCGCGTGACCATTCCGCGGCGTCCGCGTAAGCGAAATTCGTGAGGGCGGAGACTGCGATAACCAAGCCGGCCCCCACCGTCTTGAAGGCGCGCGACGCGCGAGCGAACAGCTTCGCCATCTCGTTCCATCCGGTCAGCGTAATCAGCGCTATCGCGGGGGAAATCGCCACCAGGTAGCGCGGGTAACCCGCCGAGCCGAGCAGCCCGTACGCTCGCAGGATCGTGTGCAGGACGAAGAGCAGCAGGAATGACGACGTGAGCGTATAAAGACGGCGATTTTTGAGCAGATGAAATAACCCGTAAAAGAATAGCGGCAGCAGGAATAGCCCCACGATTTCAGGCAGCCTGATTGGGTAAGTGTACAGCCCGGCGGCGCCGTATATCGTCCCCGTCATCGGCCAGTCAGTCGGCCAGTTGTGTTTGATAAAGAGCGGGTCGCCCGTGATGGCGAGCGCGGCCAGCCACCAGGCGAACGCGCCCGTTGCAAGAAGAAGAAGAGGGACGAGGCGACGGGGCGACGGGGCGACGGGGCGACAGGGGAGATCTAAGCTCTTGCCTCCCC
>DATEMG010000676.1:0-28716 GCA_035275805.1 Blastocatellia bacterium | reverse complement strand
CCCCCGATTAAGCTTGAGCGGTCTGCGCGCTCTCTTGATTGTCGGGCTGGCCCAGCAAATGGCGGCCCTCGTGGCTACGCGGGTCGATCGTGCGAACGTGTTTGCGTCCGCGCATCTCCCAAATTGCCGTGATTTTCCCGTCCTTCTCAACCGCGTGGTAGGAAATCTCTTCCTGAGACGCCTCCGCCGTCGCCCCTTTTTGAACGTCGGCTTTCTCGGTGTTCGTGGTTTCGCTCATCAAATTTTATAGCTCCTGAATTGACATTGAGAGTGAGTAGAGTTTGAAGAAGGAGGGCATTGTGCCATAGTGATGAAGAAGCGTCAAAGACGTGATGCTTGACGCTCACCATACCGTCAACTAGAATTTTTCGTCACATGTGCAACGTTCATTGTCGCTATGCCCGAATCAACAAATGTCAGCGCCCCATGCGCGGCCATGCGCTGCGGCCATGCGCTATGGATGGCGCCAATCTTGAGGTCGTAAACAAATCATGAACGCCATTGAAAAAGCGCTCACCAAAGTCTTCGGCTCGGCTAATGAGCGCCTGTTAAAAAAATTGTGGCCGGTTGTCGCCCGGATCAACGCGTTAGAAGCGGAGACCAAACGTCTCTCCGACGAGGAGTTGCGGGCGAAGACGGAAGGGTTCAAAGCGCGTTTGGCCCGGCGACTCGAAGGCTCGGAGGAGCTTTCGCCCGAAGCGCGCAAACATTTGGAGCGGGAGGCGCTCGACGAGATCTTGCCGGAGGCATTCGCCTGCGTGCGCGAAGCCTCGGCGCGCTCCACGGGCATGCGCCACTTCGACGTGCAGTTGATCGGCGGGATGATCCTGCACCGAGGAATGATCGCCGAGATGCGCACCGGCGAGGGTAAAACGCTGGTGGCCACCCTTCCCGTCTACCTGAACGCGCTGCTCGGCAAAGGCGTTCATGTCATCACGGTCAACGATTACCTGGCCAGGCGCGACGCCGAATGGATGGGCAAAATCTACAAGTTTCTGGGAATGACCGTCGGCGTCATCCAAAACGACCTGGACGATTTCGAGCGCCAGGAGTCCTACAGGTGCGACATCACCTACGGCACGAACAACGAATTCGGCTTCGATTACCTTCGCGACAACATGAAGTTCGAGTTGGCGACCTGCGTGCAGCGCGTCCATTATTATGCCATCGTCGACGAGGTCGATTCGATCCTTATAGACGAGGCGCGGACGCCCCTGATCATCTCGGGCGCGTCGGACGACTCGACCAGCAAGTATTACGAGGCCGACGTGGTGATCCCGAACCTGACTCGCGACACCGACTACCAGGTCGACGAAAAGCAGCACCGCGCGACGCTGACCGAATCTGGCATTGAGAAGGCGGAGCGGGTACTCGGCCAGGGCAACCTCTTCGACCCGTCGAACATGGAGCTACTGCACTGCCTGAACCAGGCGCTGGTGGCGCACACGCTCTATACCCGCGACAAGAATTATATCGTGCTGGACGGCGAGGTTAAGATCGTCGACGAATTCACCGGGCGCGTCATGGAGGGCCGCCGATGGTCCGACGGCCTGCACCAGGCGGTCGAGGCTAAGGAGGGGGTGAAGATCGAGCGCGAGACCCAGACGCTGGCCACGATCACGCTGCAGAACTATTTCCGAATGTACGAGAAACTGGCCGGGATGACCGGCACCGCCGAGACCGAATCGGTCGAATTCGCGAAGATCTACAACCTCGAAGTCCACAGCGTCCCGACCCACCGCCCGATGGTCCGCATCGATAATCCAGACGTGATTTACCGCACCCTGAACGAGAAGTGGAACGCCGTGGTCGAAGAGATCAAGCAACTCCACGATAAAGGGCAGCCAGTGCTCATCGGCACGGTATCGGTCGAAAACTCCGAAAAGATCGCGGAAAGGCTCAGGAAGCTCGGCGTCAAATACAACGTGCTGAACGCCAAGCCTGAAAACGCGGGGCGCGAGGCTGAGATCGTCGCGCAGGCCGGGCGCAGAGGCGCGGTCACGATCGCGACCAACATGGCCGGGCGCGGGACCGACATCCTGCTCGGCGGCAACGCCGAATTCCTCGGACGCGAGTTGCTCAAGAAGCAGGAAATCAACCCCGACGAGGCCACGCCGGAACAGATCGAAGTGGCGATTCAAAAGGTCAAACCGCAGATCGAAGCCGAACACGATGAGGTGGTCGGCCTGGGGGGCTTGCACATCCTCGGCACCGAGCGACACGAGTCGCGCCGCATCGACAATCAGTTGCGCGGGCGCTCCGGACGCCAGGGCGACCCCGGCTCCTCGCGCTTCTTCCTCTCGCTCGAAGACGACCTGATGCGCATCTTCGCCGGCGACCGCGTCAAGGCGATTATGCAGCGACTCGGAATGGAAGATGGCGTCTCGATCGAATCGAAGATGGTCTCCAAACGTATCGAGGCCGCGCAGAAGAACGTCGAGTCGCAGAACTTCTCGATCCGCAAACACCTGCTCGAATATGACGACGTGATGAACAAACAGCGCGCGACGATCTACACGCTGCGCCGTCAATTGCTCGAGCAGATCGACCAGCGCGGCGAGATTCAAGCAATAGCCCAGAACATCCTCGATTACCTGCTCGACCAGCACATGAGCCTGGAGCAGATGCCCGAAGAATGGGACTTGCAGGGACTCAAAGTCCAGATCGCGTTTCAATTTGGCCTCGATTTGGACGAGTCCGGCATCGATTTGAACAACTTGGAACGCGACGAGCTACGCGCAGCCGTCTGGGAAAAGCTCGAACAAATGTACGCCTATAAGGAGACGGTCGTCGGCGCCGAGGCGATGCGTTATTACGAACGCATCATCATGCTCAACATCGTCGATTCACAATGGAAAGACCACCTGCAGGCGATCGACCACATGAAGGAGTGGATCAACCAGATGGGCTACGCGCAGAAAGACCCGCTGGTCGAATACAAGAAACAATCGTTCGACACCTTTGAAGCGATGCTCGACCGCATCGACGTCGAGACCGCGCGCTCGCTCTATCACCTGCAGGTCGCCGCTGAGGAGCCGCCCGAGCAGCGATTGCAGCGCCGCCCCCGCCGCGGCCAAATCACCTTCACTAAAGCTAACGCCACGGCCGCCGCCGCGGGGGAAGATTCCGGCAAGCCGCGCACCGTCGTCAGCGACCATCCGAAAATCGGCCGCAACGACCCATGTCCCTGCGGCTCGGGAAAGAAATATAAGAAATGTCATGGCGCTGAAGTTTGAAGCCATTCCGAACATCATGAATGGGACTTATAGGTCCAACTGAGCCTCACAAGTCCCATTCGTGACGTCCACAAGAGATTTTCCGCAGGAGGGAAACCATGAGTGTTTTTGAGATCGTACAATTGGCCATCTTCGGACTGATCGTCGGACTCATCGCCAGATTCCTAATGCCCGGCAAAGATCCGATGGGATTGATTATGACGTCCATCCTGGGCATAGTCGGCTTTTTTTTGGGAACATTCATCGGCCGCACGCTGTTTGCAAAAGGCCCCTACTATCAAGCCAGATGGCTGATGTCCATTCTCGGCTCGCTGGTTCTGCTCTTCCTTTACCGGGTTCTTTTCGCGAAACGCGATTAGTCGTGTGTGGTTGACCGGCGTCGGCCCCTGGTGTATTTTAAATTTCGTCCGCACCCGTAGCTCAGCTGGATAGAGCGTCAGCCTCCGGAGCTGAAGGTCCCGCGTTCGAATCGCGGCGGGTGTATCAGATCAAAATGTATCAAATGCAAAAGGGATGCGAGCAACGCATCCCTTTTGCATTTCATGCCCTCAACGTCTCCGCCGCAATATTCCCATTGATCGCTCGGGCAATAAAATAGGGGTGGCTTCCCACCCCTATTCGAAATGACTCGACAGTTAACAGCGCGCCTGAGTAAAGCGCGCGCGAGAGCCGTTACTTCTTCTTCGCGGCCTTCTTAGCTGGAGCCTTCTTCGCGGCCTTCTTAGCCGGCGCCTTCTTAGCAGCTTTCTTGGCTGGCATAGTGTCTCTCCTTTCTCTCGTTGATAGCCTGACCACAAGATGAAGTGTTGTTTTATCCCTTGTGGTCTAGAGCAATTAACATACTAGATATAGCTTATAAACTTCTTCTCGACATGTGTCAAGAAAATTTTTCTTCATGCGCGCGCGCTCCATCGACAGTTCATCCGACCTATCGAGATCGCCTGCTGCGGCGAACGCCGACGACAGTCGGCGATTGTCAGGATCGATCCGCCTGTATGATAATTGCGACCTGCGTCGCAGCCCTGTATTTATTGACTGCGGCGCGCTCGATCGTCTTTGACTACTCAACAATCACTTTCAAAAACTAAAGAGGAGTCGTTCATGTGGCAATGAGCGGCGACCTGAAACGATGAAAAGACATCCACAAAGTCACACGAAATGGCGCAAAGATTTTTCTTCTTTTGTGATTCTTCGTGTTCTTTGTGGACGATTTTTCTGAGGAGAACATATGCGATCCCGAACCATCGGTCACGCGCTGGCCCTTACCATCGCGATTATATTGTTGGCCGACGCGCCCTTCATTTCGATCAAAGCAGGCGCAGCTCAAAACGACGGCGAATCGAGTTGGGAAGAGAAATTTCGCGCCATCCCCAAAGCGGACAGCATTAAAGAGCGCATGCGCGCGCTATCGGCCGAACCGCACCACGTCGGCTCAGCGGCGGACAAGCGCAACGCCGAGTGGATACGCGACCAGATGAGGTCGTGGGGACTCGAGGCCACGATCGAAGAGTTCGACGTCCTGTTCCCGACGCCGAAAGAACGCGTACTCGAATTGACCGGGCCGGAAAAATATCAGGCCAGGTTGAAAGAGCCCGCCATCCCTGAAGACCCCGATTCGGGCGATGAGAATCAACTGCCGACGTACAACGCCTACTCGGGCGACGGCGACGTGACCGCGCAACTGGTCTACGTCAATTACGGCGTGCCCGCCGATTACGAGCAGCTGGCGAAGATGGGCGTCGACGTGAAGGGCAAAGTCGTCATCGCGCGTTACGGCGCAAGCTGGCGCGGGATCAAACCTAAGGTTGCTTACGAACACGGCGCGGTCGGCTGCGTCATCTACTCCGATCCGAAGGAGGACGGTTATTACCAGGGAGACGTCTATCCGAAAGGCCCTTACCGCAACGAACACGGCGCGCAACGCGGCAGCGTAATGGACATGCCGATCCATCCCGGCGACCCATTGACTCCGGGGTGGGGAGCGACGAAGAACGCTCGCCGCCTGTCGCGCGATGAAGCGAAAACGTTGATGAAGATCCCCGTGCTGCCGATCTCATACGGCGACGCGCTGCCGATGCTCAAATCTCTGGGCGGACAGGTCGTCCCCGAAAGCTGGCGCGGCGCGCTGCCGATCACCTATCACGTCGGCCCCGGCCCCGCGACGGTTCGTTTGAAAGTCGTCTCCGATTGGAACATTCGTACGATTTATAACGTCGTCGCGCGCATCACGGGCCGCGATTACCCCGACGAATGGATTATTCGCGGCAACCATCACGACGCATGGGTTAACGGCGCCGACGATCCGGTCAGCGGAATGGCGGTGTTGATGGAAGAAGCGCGCGCGTTCGGCGCCTTGCTCAAACAGGGCTGGCGGCCGCGACGCACGATCATCTTTTGCGCCTGGGACGGCGAAGAGCCCGGATTGTTAGGCTCGACCGAATGGGCGGAAGAACATGCCGAGGAGTTGAAGCGGAAGGCGGTCGCCTACATCAATACGGACAGCACCGGCAAAGGCTGGTTTAACGCGTCGGGTTCGCATACGCTCGAAAGGTTCGTCAACGACGTCGCGCGCTCCGTCAACGACCCCAAAGGCGAAGGCTCGATTCTCGACGCGGCGCGCTCACGCAGAATCGAACAGGGGCGAGACGATCGCGAGAGGCGCGACATGCGGATCGGGGCGCTCGGGTCGGGGTCGGATTACACGGCCTTCCTCGATCACCTCGGCATAGCTTCGCTCAATCTGGGTTTCGGGGGCGGGGACGGGGGCGGAATCTACCATTCCATTTATGACTCATTCGCCTGGTACACGCGGTTTTCAGACACGACGTTTGAATATAGCCGCGCGCTGGCGCAGGCGGCGGGCGTGGCGATGATGCGCCTCGCCGACGCGCGCATCCTGCCTTTCGAGTTCACGAACTTCGCCGATACGGTCGGCGGCTACGTCGACGATATCGCGAAACTGCCCAAGCAGCCCGCGCAGGAAGTAGATGTTGCGCCGCTGCGCAAATCCACGGCCCGCCTCAAAAAGGCCGCCGATGAATACGACCGTGCGCTAAGCTCAGTCGCGAACACCGGCAATCTTCCGGCTGACGTGAAGGCGCTGAACGCCCTGCTCTATCAATCCGAGCGGGCGCTTTTGTCGGAAGCAGGACTGCCAAGGCGCGAATGGTTCAAACACCAGATCTACGCCCCAGGCTTTTACACCGGCTACGGAGTGAAGACGCTGCCCGGCGTGCGCGAGGCGATCGAACAGAAAAACTTCGCCGAAGCCGCCGAACAGATCAAAGTCATCAGCCGGACTCTAGACGCGATGTCTTCACAGATCGAAACCGCGGCGCGCAAACTGCGAGGACAATAAAAGCTACAAATCACTTCAGGAGCCGGCTGAAGGTCACGCCGGCTCCTTCTGTCATCGCCTCCCGGACGTCAGCCTGACGAGATTTACTCTGACCGGTTCCTTCTCGTTTTTAGCTTGGAAATTGAACCGGGTCGTCTTCAACACGTCGCGTCCCTCTAAGGTGAAGTCGGATGTCACTGGTCCGATATAATCGTCCAGGCTATAAAACCTGTTTTCGCTGCGGCTGTAGAAATAAGTGGCATGACGCCATGGTTGATGGCCTCCTGAGCTATCAACATTGAAAACGAAAAACAGGCTATTCAATGTCCACTCGGCGTGATTAACTCCCATCCCATGCTCCCCATCGTAGGAGGCAAAACTCTTCCACCTTAACGTCTTGCCGGAGGCGCTGCGAATTTCTATACGACTTTCCGTTCCCTCAAATCTTTTCTTGCCAACAGGGATAATTATTGCCCGCAGAGACTTGTCGGGCGACGAATATAGCGGGGTTTGCGCTTCCGCCAAATGAAGGCTCGCCAGGAAGAGCAGCGACAGATAATAAGCCGTCATTTCAACGCCTCAATCTTTCTTTGAAGGAACCAGCAGAACCAGCCCTTGTACTTTTCCTGCAGCTCTTTTTTCATCCAGTCCTTTCCGGTCACGACCCCACGACAGTTCCGGCTTCCGCACTTGCATTCCATTTCATAGTCCAGGTCGTCCGCCGTCGCCCAGTCATGAGTGAGTTCTTCTCCCGGCGCAATATCCCTCATCGCGACGAAAACTATCTGCCCCTGGATTGCAATGTTGGGGTCGCAGGAATGATTTGTATAAAGCATGGAGCCGTCTCGCTGCGCCTGCTCCACAGGCGCAATGAAAAGGTCTTCAGATATCTGGATCTCCGCCGACCCAAGGCTCCGTTCGAGTGTCGTCCATTCCTGTTTGGTGAGAATGTGCCCCCCCTTGACCGCCACAGTCTCTCCCGCAGCAATCGCCTCTTTCGCAAACAGGCCTTTGCCGTGAATCGGACTGTCGCGCACTTCCGTCTTGGGGGAGCGATAAGTCAAATCTTTCATTTTCGCTCCTGCCCTTGTCCCCAACGAAGCAGCGCCTCAGCGAGGGATTCTGGCGATTCAAGGCCGATCAAATGGCCCGCGCCGGGAATTCTCACGACCTCCGCGTTCGCGACCTTCTCGCGGAAGATGTCGGCATAGATCGGCGAGACAAGCCGATCCTGCTCGCCCCAAACGACCATCGTAGGCGCTTCGATCCGCCGGAGTCTTCGCTCCAGGCCGTTTTCGGGAACCGGGAAGAGGAATTTCGCCACGGTACGGAAGCCGCGCGACATCGTAAGCAGTATTTCGACCTGCTCCTGGGTGCGGTCGTCTTTATCGTTGAAGAGCATGTTCAGCATCATCATCCGCTGCGCCGCGAAGCACGACTGGTCGTGAAAGAGATACGGAATAAGTTCGCCCGGCAACATTCCGAAAATGTCAACGACCGGCGCCTCGTCGCGCCACAATCCGACCGGCGCGAGCAACGCCAATCGCCCGATCTCTTTCGGCCGCAGCGCGGCCATCTCGGCGGCCATCCACCCTCCGAACGATTCGCCGACGACGTAAGGCTGTTCGAGGCCCAGCGCCTCGATTACGTCGAAGCCGTGCATGAACAGATCTAATTGATCTTCCAGATATTCCAGGCCTGTTGACGCGCCGAAGCCCGGCGCCAGCGGCGCGTAGACGTGATACTTACTTGAAAGCAGCGGCAAGACGCCTTCCCAGGCCACAATGCCGCCGGCGCCATGCAGATACAACAGCGGCGGGCCTTCTCCCGCTTCGAGGACTTCGATGGCCGGTCGGCCGTCGCCTAAATTGAGCGTTCTGGATTTCGGCGTAGTCATAGCGGCTCCTCCATTGGACGTTCGGCGCGCGATTGAACTGCGGCGTTGTGGCCGCCAGGCTTCTCGCGCTTGTCTTCGGGCAAGGCTTTAGGCCACCAGCGGTCTTCCCACTCGCTCCATATCGGGCGCAGGTGTGGCATAACCTTAGTGGCGAACAGGTAAGTCGAACGGTTCGTCAATTCCATCGGCGCCGAGCCGATATGCATTCCCAGACCGAGATGACCGCAGCGCAGGCTCCGCGCCAACTCTTCACACCTCTGGCGCACGGTCGCAGGCGAACCGGCGATGATGTAACCGCCCTCGACAAGTTCCTTCCAGCTTTTGTTCGTGCCCAGATTCATCGAGGTGTTGCCTGCCTGCGCGACAATGCCCGCGCGTATCGAAGCCTCCGTCATGTACCCGGGCGGCGCGGTCATCCCCGGATAAAGGTGCAGGCACCGGTTGAAGAAGTAATCGACGTGCGGCCACCATTCGCGCTCGCAGGACTCGTCGGTGTCGCTGACGCAGACCTGCTGGAAGAAAGTGCAACTGTAAGGGTTCGGTTCCTTGCCGAGCGACGCCATTCGCTCCCAGTAACCGTCGAGCATCTTCTGCGCGCGCTTGTAACCGCTGAAGGATAGATTGGCGTAGTTGTAGCCGCGCTCGGCGCAGAAGTCCCAGGTCTCGATCGAGCTGAGCCCCGGAACCCAGATCGGCGGATGCGGCTTCTGGATCGGCTGCGGCCAGACGTTGACGTAACGCAGCTTGGTGTATTTGCCGTTCCAGGCGAAGGGCTCGCGCTCCCGCCAGGCCTTGATGATCAGGTCGTGCGCCTCGTGGTACTTGTCGCGGATCGTCACCGGGTTTTGCCCGTAGCAGTAATTGGTATCCATCGGCGTGCCGACAGGGAAACCAGCGATCAGGCGCCCTCCGGAGATCACGTCGAGCATGGCGAACTCTTCGGCGACGCGCGTCGGCGGATTGTAGAGCGCGATCGAATTGCCGAGCACCAGGATCATCGCCTTCGACGTTCGACGCGCGAGCGCCGCCGCCATCAGATTAGGCGACGGCATCATCCCGTAGCCGTTCTGATGATGCTCGTTGACGCCTACGGCGTCGAAGCCCATCTGGTCGGCGTATTCGAGCATGTCGAGATATTCGTTGTAGAGCGTGTGGCCGCGCTCGGGGTCGTAGAGCGCGTTGGGAAGATCGACCCAGACGCCGTGATACCGCTCGCGGAAGTCGTCCGGCAGCCAGCGATAAGGCATTAGGTGGAACCAGTTGAACTTCATTGGCAAGCTCCTTTGACGCGCCGCCGCTGAATGAATGAAGGAAGCGGCGTGGTTGTTGATTTATCGGTGACCTGATGATTGATTAGCGGCGCAAATTATCTTCTCGCGGATGTTCAAAGGCAATGCCGCGGTCGCTATAATCATGTCGCTCAAATAGTGAAAGAGGTGGTCAAGATGGAGATTGCGCCCAACATTTCCGTTGATCCTCAAATACATCACGGCGCGCCTGTCATTACGGGGACACGCATGCCGGTATCGATTATCGTCGGCTCACTGGCGGAGGGGATGAGCAAAGAAGAAGTCAGCCGCGAGTACGCTATAACGATAGAGCAAATTGAAACCGCGTTATCATTCGCGACGGAATTCGCGCCGAAATCTTTCACTAAAAATCAAAATGCCCCTAACCAGCATGGAAATCACAATGAAACACTCGATGCACAACTGGATGAGACCTGAACCGATTGAAACAACGCTTGAACGTCTTCATCGGTTCGGCTATGACGGCATTGAAATCAGCGGCGAGCCTGCGCGTCACAACACCGACGAGGTCCTGGCGCTGATGGAAAAATACGAGATCGAATGTTGGGGCGGGGTGACGATGATGTTCGAAGGGCGCGATTTGATTCATCCCGACAAAAACGTCCGCGCCGGCACGATCGCGTATATGAAAGATTGCGTCAGGATGACCGAGGCGCTCGGCGGCCGGATGTTCTGCATCGTACCCACGACGGTCGGCAAAGCGCGGCCGATGGCGTCGCCGGCCGAGGAGTGGCGGTGGGCGGTCGAAGGTTTGAAGGAGGTCGCGGCCTTCGCCTCCGACCACGGCGTCAGGCCGGGCGTCGAGCCGCTCAACCGCTTCGAGACCTACTTCATCAATCGTCACGATCAGGCGCTTCGATTGGCCGAAGAGGTGGGCGAGGGCATGGGCGTCGTGCTCGACGCGTTCCATATCAACATCGAGGAGGTCGATCCGATGCAGGCGATCCGCAACGTCGGCGATAAGTTGATCGACTTCCACGTCGCTGATAACAATCGCAAACCCGCGGGCCAGGGAAAATACGCCTGGGGCGAAGTGATCTCGACACTCAAATCGATCGACTATCAGGGCCACCTGACGGCCGAATTCGTGTTGACAATCGACCGGACGCCGCTGGCCCTTTCCTCCGAGAAGCGCGAGAGCGATATGGAATTTACCGAGGCCGACCTGAAATTCATACAGGAACTCGGTTCGGGGCTGATCAGCGCGGCGGATTACGACCGTGCGGTCGAAGCGAATATCAAGCATCTGAAATCTGTCGGGGCCTGACGAGGTATGGGGTAATGGTGATGGAACAGACCAGGTTGTCCTCGGCGCTGCGACGCTTCAAAGAGCTTTACGGCGACGGCGAAGTGAGGGCGATGCGCGCGCCCGCGCGGATCAACATTATCGGCGAACATGTCGATTACGTTCCGGACAAGTCTATGGCGTCGCTGGCATTCGCAAGCCGCGAACACGCGATGTTGATGCTCTTTCGGGCGTCGGACGAACGGGTTATTCGCGGCGCTTCGACGCTCGAAAAATTCCCGCCGTTCAGCTTCGCGATTGACGAGGAAGAACTGGGAAATCCGGCGGAGCGTCCCTGGGAATCCATTGTTTTAGATCGTTCCGCGCCGCCGCCGCATTGGGGCAATTATGTCAAAGGGGCGATCAATTTTGCGCGATGGAAGTACGGCGCGGGCGTCACGCGCGGTTTCGACTTCCTGATCGAATCCTCAATCCCGCCCGCGAGCGGCGCGTCGTCATCATCGGCGCTGGTCACGCTCGCGGGCGCGGCGATTCGCGAGGCCAATCAGCTCAAGTGCAAACTTAAGGAACTCGCGCTCGATTCGTCGCAGGCCGAATGGTTCATAGGGACGCGCGGCGGCGCGCTCGATCACCTGGCGATTTGCGTGGCCACGCGCGGAAACGCGGTTTATATCTCGCACTCGGATCAACACACCGAACCCATTCCAATGCCGGATAACCGTTACCGCTGGCTCAGCTTCTTTTCTCACGAGGCCGACAAAGGGCGCGAATTGATGCTGGAATACAACGAGCGCGTGGCCGTTTCGCGCCTGATACTCCCGGCGCTCTTCCATGACCCGAAGGCGCGCAGGGACCCGGATACAATGACGCTCGATGAGTTTGGGCGGCTTTACCCTGAGGCCTTCCGCGAATGCGAACGCGAGTTCCCCGACCTGGTCAGAGAGCGGCGCGGGCATCCGCTAAAATTGTTCGACCGCTCAAAGCATCACACACAGGAATCTATCCGGGTGAAGTTCATGACCTGGCTGTTTTCTGCGGGTCATTTGAAGGAAAATGAGAAGATGCGCGAGATTGGCGATACGCTCAACCAGTCGCACGCCAGCCTGCGCGACTATTACGACGTCTCGACCCCGGAAGTAGAGCGTTTGGTCGAGGTCATCACCGCCGACCCGCTGGTATATGGCGCGCGGCTGATGGGCGGCGGATTCGGCGGAAGCATCCTGGCGCTGACGACGGCCGAAAACACGCAGGCGCTAATTGACCGCGCGCAAAACGAGTTTTACCGCCCGCGCGGGCGCGACGGACACGGCGAAGGATCGGTGATGGTTTCGACGCCGGGCAATGGGCTCGAGTTCCTCAATCTCTAATTATGAATCCTTTGAAGATCGGCATCACAGGCGTCCGCGGCATTGTCGGCGCCACTTTCACTCCCGAACTGGCCATCGCCTTCGCACAGGCGGTCGGGACTTATCTGGGAGGCGGTCGCGTCCTGGTCTGTCGCGACACGCGCCCGTCGGGGCCGATGGTCCGTTCGGCGGTGATGGCCGGACTGCTCGCCACCGGCTGCGAGGCGATTGATCTAGGCGTCTGCCCCACGCCGACGATGCAGCTCGCGGTCAAGCATCTCAACGCGGCGGGCGGCGTCTCGATCACGGCCGGCCACAACCCGTCGCAATGGAACGCGTTGAAATTCGTCCGCGGCGACGGGCTTTACCTGAACACCAGGCAGGCCGAAGAATTGCTGGACATCTTTCACCAGGGCGAATTCGAAAAAGCGAAATGGAACGAGATTCAAACCCACGTCGAAACGCGAGACGCCGTCGAACGCCATATCGAAGTATTAAAGAGCGCCTTTGACGTCGAAGCGATCCGGGCGCGCAAGCTGACCGTGGCTGTAGACTGCTGCAACGGCGCGTGCTCGGCGTTGAGCCCGCGATGGCTGGCGGAACTCGGCTGCTCGGTTCTCGCGATCAACGACGACGTCGCGGCGCCGTTCCCTCATGACCCCGAGCCGAAGCGCGAGACGATGGCGCAGCTCCGCGCGATCGTCAAAGCCGGACGCGCAGACATCGGCTTCGCCCACGACGCCGACGGCGAGCGGCTGGGCATCGTCACGGAAACGGGCGAACCTCTCTCGGAAGAGATGACGCTCGCGCTCGCCGTCGACATCAAACTAAGCCGGGCGCCTGGCCCGGTCGTCACCAATATATCGACCACGCAAACCATCGAAAAGATCGCCGCGCGATACGGATCGAATGTCATCCGCGTTCCGGTCGGAGCGGCTTACGTCTCCGAGGCGATCCTGGAGCATAACGCCGTGATCGGCGGCGAAGGCAACGGCGCGGTGGCGATCCCCGAAATCCACGCGGCCGCTGACAGCGCGGCGACGATAGGACTGATCCTCGAACAAATGGCCAGGACCGGAAAACCGGTTTCGGAGCTTGTCGCGAATTTGCCACGCTACACGATGTTAAAACATCACGTGCAGATCGAGCCGAACCTGCTCTACTCCGCGCTTCAGAACGCGCGCGACGAGAGCGAACGCTCGGGCGCGTCGGAGATCGATTTGAGTGACGGCGTCAAACTCGCCTGGCCAGACGGCTGGGTTCACATTCGCGCCTCGAACACGGAGTCGATGATTCGCATAATCGCGGAAGCGGAAGACGAAAAGCGGGCGCGTGAACTAATGGATTGGGCGGTGGATCGCCTGAAGTAATAATGTATTGAGTAAAGAAGATAAAGCGTCGAATTTTCAGGAAATACAAACACAGAGACGAAACGCTCCTTAAGAAAGCCCTCCGTAATTACCTGGATTATGAGACGAACTTAAAAACAGCAGAGAAAAGATTTATGGCAAAATGTGATATACGAGTCTTATGCGCGCGATTCCAACTCTAAAAATCAGCATCTCCGGCGTTCGCGGCGTAATCGGCGATTCGCTCACGCCTACGCTGCTCACGCGCTTTGCCCAGGCATTCGGGACCTATGTCGGCTCGGGCGCGATCGTCATCGGGCGCGACACTCGCACATCGGGCGAGATGGTCCGCCAGGCGGTGATCGCCGGATTGCTTTCGAGCGGCTGCCGCGTGATCGATCTGGACATTTGTCCTGTGCCGACCGTGCAGTTGATCGTCAGGCAGTTCCACGCTCAGGGCGGCGTCGCCATCACCGCCAGCCACAATCCGGCGGAATGGAATGCGCTGAAGTTCGTCAACTCCGAAGGGCTGTTTCTGAGCGCGGGGCAGGCGCGCGAGTTGCTAGACATCTATCACCAGGGCGATTACACCAAAGTCGCCGGCGCCGAGATGCGCGGCGTCGAGCCGTTGACGATCGCGCTCGACGCTCACATCAACGCGATTATCAGCTCAGTTGGCGCGCTGCCACAGACCGGGCGCAAATTGAAGGTCGCGCTTGATTCGTGCAACGGCGCGGGTTCGGTCGTCGCCCCGCAACTGATCGAGGCGCTGGGGGCCGAAGTCATAGCGATCAACACCACGCCGGACGGCTCGTTCCCACGAGGCGCTGAACCAACGCCGGAAAACCTCACCCGTCTCCGCCAGCTGGTAAAAGAAAGCGGGGCCGACGTCGGATTCGCACAGGACATGGACGCCGACCGGTTGGCCGTCGTTGATGAAACTGGCGAGGCGATTGGCGAGGATTACACGCTCGCGCTGGCGTCCCGCTACATTTTGAGCAAGACTCCGGGCGCGATCGTGACCAATCTTTCGACCACTTCGGCGATGGATGATGTGGCGGGGATGTTCAACTGCCCACTCCACAGGTCGAAGATCGGCGAGGCCAACGTCACCGAAGTGATGCGGCAAGTGGGCGCGGTGATCGGGGGCGAGGGCAACGGCGGCGTAATCTACCCGCGCATAAATTTCTGCCGCGACAGCCTGGTCGGTATGGCCCTGATCCTGCGCCTGCTGGCCGAGACGGGTCGAACCGTTACGGAGCTTCTCGACGACCTGCCGCGCTACAGGATGATCAAAGAGAAGCTGGAATGCCCCTCAAACAAGATCGGCGAGATTTTGAAGACGGTCCGCGACGAATACGCCGGCCGTCGGATGGATTTGCGCGATGGCGTGAAGATAATCTTTGAAGACGCCTGGCTGCACGTGCGCGGGTCGAACACCGAACCAATCGTTCGCCTGGTCGTCGAGGCGCGAGACGAGGCGCGGGCGCGGCGGATTCTGGACGGCGTTCTTGAGCTGGTCGCGCATGTGTTGAGATAGCTAACCACAAAGAACACAAAGAAGGACACAAAGTCGCAGAACAATGGGAAGAGGAGAGATGAACCTAAAGGATTTTTGAGTCCTTCGTGTTCTTCTTTGTGTTCTTTGCGGTGAAACTATGTTCCAGATCTTTCAAATAATCGGGCAGAAACAATATGGCAAAACACAAAAAGACTCCACAGGAATTACGCAGCCAGCGCTGGTTCGGCTCGGACAGTTTGCGCTCGTTCACACACCGTTCGCGCGCGAAGCAGATGGGCTACGCGAGCGCAGATTACGCGGGCAAGCCGGTCGTCGCCGTCATCAATACGTGGAGCGATCTGACGACCTGTCACAGTCACTTCCGCGAGCGCGCCGAAGAGGTCAAACGCGGCGTGTGGCAAGCGGGCGGCTTCCCCGTCGAAATCCCAGCGATGCCGGTCAACGAAACTTATATGAAGCCCAGCCCGATGATGTATCGCAACTTCCTGGCGATGGAGGTCGAAGAGCTGTTGCGCTGCCAGCCTGTAGACGGCGTCGTGCTGATGGGGGGCTGCGACAAGACGACGCCGGGGCTGTTGATGGGCGCGATCTCGATGAACCTGCCCGCGATCTATCTGCCCGCGGGGCCGATGCTGCGCGGCAATTGGAACGGTCAGGCCCTGGGCAGCGGCTCGGACGTGTGGAAATACTGGGCCGAAAGATGCGCCGGCAATATCACCGCCGCCGAATGGGACGATATGGAAGACGGCATCGCGCGTTCGCCGGGCCACTGCATGACGATGGGCACCGCTTCGACCATGACCTCGATCGCCGAAGCGCTGGGAATGACTTTGCCCGGCGCCTCTTCGATCCCGGCGGTCGACGCGAACCATCAGCGAATGGCCACGGCCTGCGGCCGCCGCATAGTCGAAATGGTCTGGGAGGATTTGAAACCGAGCGACATTCTGACGATGAGGTCGTTCGAAAACGCGATCACGACCGACATGGCCATCGGCGGTTCCACGAACGCCATTATTCATCTGGTCGCGATGGCCGGACGGGCGGGGATCAAACTCGACCTGAAAAGATTCGACGAGATTTCGCATCGGACGCCGATGATCGCCAACATCCGCCCGTCGGGGCAGCGTTATCTGATGGAGGATTTTTATTACGCCGGCGGGCTGCGCGCGCTGCTCGATCAGATCGGCCAGCTGCTGCATCTCGACTGCCTGACGATCAACGGCGAAACCATAGGCGAAAACATCGCCGGCGCTAAAGTTCACAACGACGACGTGATCCGTTCGATGGACAATCCCGTCGCCCCGCAGGGCGGCACGGCGATTTTGTACGGCAACCTCGCCCCGAACGGCGCGGTTATCAAGCCGACGGCGGCCGAAAAACGCCTGCTTCAGCACACGGGGCGCGCGGTGGTTTTCACAGACTATAACGACATGGCCGCGCGGATCGACGACGAGAACCTCGAAGTGGACGAGAACTCCGTGCTGGTATTGCAGAACGCCGGGCCGTTGGGAGGCCCCGGAATGCCCGAATGGGGCATGCTGCCAATCCCGAAGAAGCTCTTGAAAAAAGGCGTGCGCGACATGGCTCGAATCTCCGACGCGCGGATGAGCGGCACGTCATACGGCGCCTGCGTGCTGCACGTCGCGCCCGAAAGTTACATCGGCGGGCCGCTGGCGTTCGTGCGCGACGGAGATTTAATCGAATTGGACGTGGCGGGGCGAAAATTGAATTTGCTGATCGACGAAGAAGAGATGTCGCGGCGTCGCTCCGGATGGGCGCCGCCGGCGCCGCGTTACCAGCGTGGCTTTGGCGCGCTCTTCAGCCGACACGTCACGCAGGCAGATCAGGGATGCGATTTCGATTTTCTGCACGCCGGAGCTGAGACGCCGGAACCGGAGATTCACTGACCCAGAGCGGGGAGTGGGGAATGGGGAGTGGGGAATGGGGAAAAGAAAAATAAGAATTAGCCTATAGGGCTCGCGTTCTTCCCCATTCCCCACTCCCCATTCCCTACTCCCCATTCTCCTGTTAAAGTGGCGGCGGCGCCACCCGATATTCACACATTACGAGGATCAATTTATGCGGACTCTGAAGAGGCTGCGACGCGCAGTCATCACCGGCATAGGCTGCGTCAGCCCGATAGGCGTTGGCCGTGAGCGGTTCTGGCAATCGGTTCGTGAGGGACGCAGCGGCATCAGCCCGGTCACCCGCTTCGACGCTTCCGATCTGCCGGTGCGCATCGCGGGTGAAGTCAAAAATTTCGATCCCGACCAATTCATTCCGCCGAAAGACCGCCAACACGTCTCGCACGCCGTTGCCTTCGCCATCGCCGCCGCCGACCTGGCCTTCGCCGACGCCGGGTTGAAGCCTAAAGAGATGAGCCTGGAAGAGAGGCGCGACGTCGGAATCATCCTGGGCAGCGGCGGCGCGAGTTTGAGCTTCCTCGAGAAACAGTACCGCTACTATTTCGCGAACGAAGCGAAAAAGGCCAGCATTTACACGATCCCGACGGCCACGCCCGGATCGCTGCCGAGCGAACTGTCAATGCCGTTCGGGTTGAAGGGGTTCAGCCATCTGGTCTCCACCGGATGCACTTCTTCGACCGACGCCATCGCCTATGCCGCGCAAAACATCATCCTGGGGCGCATCAACACGGTTTTGACCGGCGGCGTAGACGCGCCGCTCGCGCACAGCATCATGCTCGGATTTTGCGTGATGAAGGTGATGACGCCGTCGTGGAACCACGACCCGCAGCGGGCATCGCGTCCGTTCAGCCGCGACCGCGACGGTTTCGTGTTGGGCGAAGGCGCCTATTTCGTTGTGCTCGAAGATATGGATCACGCGCTCGAACGCGGCGCGCGCGTTTACGCCGAGGTAGTCGGTTACGGCTCGACTTGCGACGCGCATCACCGCGTGCGGCTGGACGAGACCGGCGTCGAGCCGGCGCGCGCGATGACAATGGCGATGAAGGACGCCGGTGTCGCGCCGGAAGAGATTGATTACATCAACCTGCACGGAACTTCGACCGAGTTGAACGACCGGATCGAGACCCGCGCCATCAAGCTGGCGTTCGGCGAGGCGGCGGCGCGCATTCCGATGAGCGCGACGAAATCGATGGTCGGCCATCCGCAAGGGGCTTCGGGCGCCGCCGGTTTGACTGCGACGCTGGGCGGAATGGTCGAAGGCTTTCTGCCCCCGACGATCAACCTGGAGCAGCCCGACCCGGAATGCGATCTCGATTACGTGCCGCAACAGGCGCGTCCGTCCGCGATCAGAACCGCGCTTTGCAATTGCATCGGATTCGGGTCGAAAAATTCGGCGCTGGTCGTGAGAAAATTCGAGGTCTGAGCCGAGCGCTACGGGAATGTTCATGCGCGCGGATTGAGGGCTGCGACGGCGCCAGGCGTCTCCTTAGTCAAGGACTACTTTTTCTCGCTATCAGCTGATTGTCCTTCAAGACAAGGTTGCGTCTTTCCACTGTAATTTTCGACGCTAAAGTAGGATGCCGCATGCAAATTACCAATGCGGATTGTCTTTACAGTAAGAATGAGATCTCCACTCGGAACCTTAGCAGTGCTGATTGAGTAATACGCTACTGATCTCGCGCGCTGCTCGTCAATTACTCCCGGTTTTTCAGCGGGCGCTTCTAACACCTGGCATTTGAATTGATACAATGTCACGGAACCATAGGTCCGCCTAACCCTATTCGCATAATCTAGAACTTCTATTCTTTGACCTCTGGCTTTTTCTAGACGAGAAAATTCGCCATTCAGTTCCACATCGCGCTCGTTAGCGAATTTTCCTATCACTCTGTCGGCCACAATTTTTGCGCCATCAAGATAATCGAGAATAGGCCGCCGTTCAGCCTCTGGATATGTCTCAATAGTTGTACGCAGGATTGCGACGCTCTTGGTCGTTGTAATCTGACCTGCCGAAAGGCCGGCTGCCAACATAGTAAAGAGCAGTGGTTGTAGAACGCGTCTTATCATTGAATCCCCTCATTTACCTGGAATACCTAAATTAGGCGGATGGCTGTGGCGACTGGAACTGGCCGCTTGGGTACAAGCTAAGCTTTGAGGAGCAAAAACGGAAACTGAAGGCCATCTGCGGAGGGGCAATCCGACCTCTCGCCACTTATACAGCGTTTGACTGCGCGCGGCATTCTACACACGATAATAACCTTGTTCAACATCCGCGGAGATTGTCGCCGGACGGCGCGTCATCCCCGCTCCGTTAACGCCGCCTACGCGAATCGCTCATTAGTTTTTCGAGGGGAGGAACTATTCCTGGCTGGCAATGTGAGCTAAGGCGAGAAATTTGAAACGGTTTGGCCTGAAACCTCACTTACAACCGTGCGGTTGACACGCAGAGCTGGAGACGAAGACCGTCGTAATACATGGCGAGCGCAACGCGGACGTCATCGAAACTTTTGGATCTTATAGACCCGCATGCCCGTATTCCGCTCTGTTAAGCACAAGATTGAGGCCGGCTTGTAACCAAACCGGTCCTCCTGAGTATTGCAACTGAGAAGCGCCGCGAGCGATTTGCTAACCACACGCCAGCTCATCCGTATTTGAAACGAGACCTGGAGCGTGGGCGACCCGCCGCCGGCGCCAAACACAGTCTAGGGAGACGAAATGTCGGATTTGAAAGAAGCGCTTCGGCGACTCAGAAAAGCGCCCGGATTCACCACCACTGCGGTGATCACACTCGCCCTGGGTATTGGAGCCACGACCGCGATCTTTACCCTCGTTCATCAGGTGATGCTCAAATCTCTGCCGGTCACCAAGCCTGAAGAACTCTGGCGCGTGGGCGACAGAGTCCGCTGCTGCAATTGGGGCGGGTACACGCAGGGTAACGATGGCAATTTTTCGCTCTTCTCCTACGAAGCCTACAGGCATTTCCGCGATCACACGCCCGAGTTCGCCGACCTTGCGGCGCTGCAAGCCGGCAATGCGCCACTCGGTGTCCGACGCGCGGGATCGCAGGCCCCTGCCGACTCGCGCAATGGCCAATACGTCTCCGGTAATTTCTTCCGTACCTTCGGCGTCAATCCCTGGATCGGCCGCTTGATGACCGACGCCGACGATCAGCCCGGCGCGCCTCCTGTCGCCGTCATGAGCTATCGCATCTGGAGCGATAAATACGGCTCCGACCCTTCGGTTGTGGGCGCGAGTTATCAGATCAACGGCCATCTCTTTACCGTGATCGGCGTCGCTCCGCCTGGGTTCTACGGCGCCAAGCTCGCCAGCGGAGGCATGCCCGATATCTGGCTCCCGACCAACACCGAGCCTCTGCTCGCTGGCGAAGCCCAGCGCCTCAAACGCCCCAACACGAACTGGCTCGACATCATCGGCCGCGTACGCCCCGGCGTGAATCCCAGGTCGCTCGAAGCCAAGCTGCGCGTCGAGTTCCAAAACTGGCTCGCGAGCCATGAGCCCGACATGGAGCCCGGCGAAAAGCAGACCTGGCGCCAGCAGACCCTGAATCTCATCCCCGGCGGCGCCGGTACCGCGGCCATGCGCAACCAATATGAGGATGGATTGAAGCTGCTGCTCATCGCAGCCGGCTGTGTGCTGCTTGTCGCCTGCGGCAATCTCGCCAATCTCATGCTCGCCCGCGGCTTGAAGGAGCGCTCGCAAACGTCTCTGCGTGTCGCTCTCGGCGCGTCGCGCGGCAGGCTGGTGCGCAAAGCGCTCGTCGAGTCCACCCTGCTTGCCATCATCGGCGGCATTCTGGGAATCGGAATCGCCTACGGAGGCAGTAAACTGATTCTATATCTCGCGTTCTATAACGTCGGCGGCCCGACGAACTACGTCCCGGTCGATGCGTCGCCCTCCTGGCCCGTTCTGCTATTTACGCTTGCTGTCTCGGTGGGCGCCGGAATACTCTTCGGCATCGCTCCCGCCTCGATGACTTCGCATGTCGATCCGATCGAAGCTCTGCGCGGCAGCAATCGTTCCGTGCGCGGCGGCGGTTCCATCGCGCAAAAATCGCTGGTTATCGCGCAAGCCGCGATGTCGCTCGTCCTGCTCTCGGCCGCCGTCCTGCTTGCCCAGAGCCTGCGCAATCTCGAGGGCCAGAATTTTGGTTTCGAAACGAAGGACCGCTATCTCGTCTCCATCAACCCAACGCTCGGCGGCTATAAGCCCGATCAAATGGAGCAGTTCTACCGCCGTATCGATGAGCGCCTCCTGCGCGTACCCGGAGTGCGCATGGTCGCTCCCGTTCTCTATGCGCCCATGAGCGGCGATAGCTGGAACGAGGGCATTCGTATCGCAGGCCGCCCCGAACCCGGGCCCAGGGACGACACCGGCGCCGGCTGGGCCCGCGTCATGCCAGGATTCTTTGAAACTATCGGCGCTAAAATCGCGCAGGGCCGCTCCATCGAAGAGCAGGACACCGCCACGACTCGCCCGATCGCCGTCGTCAACGAAGCCTTCGTTCGACGCTTCTTCAAAGACCAGAACCCGATCGGTCAGCACTTCGGCATGAACCGCATTCAGTACGCCAACACATTCGAAATCGTCGGCGTTGTGCGCGACATCCGCTACATGACCTTTGGGTACAAGGATCCTATCCGCCCGATGTTCTGGCTGCCCGAAACGCAAAGCGTCAAATACGACGATCCGCGATTCACTACCTTCGACCTCTTCTCCCACTTCCTCTATAACATCGTCATCTGGGCTCCCGGCAATCCGCCCGGTGTCGAAGCCGAGGTGCGCAAAGCGCTCGCCAGCATCGAACCCGACCTGGTGGTCTACAGCGTGAATCCGTACTCGAGAATTCTGGCCGGCGCTTTTCGACAGCAGAACATGATCGCCACCCTCACCATGCTCTTCGGCGCGCTCGGCCTTGTTCTCGCCGCGGTGGGTTTGTACGGTGTGATGGCCTACAACGTCGAACAGCGTACGCGCGAGATTGGCGTGCGTATAGCGCTCGGCGCCGATCGCGCTAAGGTGGTCCGCATGGTCCTTCGCGGCGCCTTCTTCCAGATCGGGATCGGACTCGGCCTCGGTATCCCGCTAGCCATCGTCGGCGGCTGGCTCATGACGAATCAACTCTTCGGCGTCTCTCCGTGGGATCCGCTCATGCTCACCATCGCTACATTATCACTCTGCGCCGCCGCGCTCCTGGCATCCTGGATTCCCGCTGCGCGCGCCGCGAGCGTCGATCCTATGGTCGCGCTACGCGCCGAGTAGATCCAGCGCGATGGCTGCAAATACGAAGCTGATCAGCCAATTTGAATGCGGAGTATCGATTTTTGACGAAGTAGCCAGAAAAGAGGGTGAACCTCCTGTGAGCAAATTTGACATCCTGTAATGCGTCAAACTTGCTCACAGGAGGCTCACCCTCTTCAACTGTCAATTTCCTCATCCCACACCTCACCCGACGTCAACGACCAGGAAAATTGCGTGGAAGTTCCGGCGCGCCCGGCGAGGACATGGCGTTCGGTGCCGTCACTGTACCTTCACCGTGACGTTTCGGGTCACGCTGCCCGCGCTGTTGGTCGCCGTCAAGGTGTAGATCATGGTTGTGGTGACCGTCACTGTTCTGGATGTCTGAACCTGTGACATTAATGGCGCCAGGATCAAGTCTCAAACTAGTCGCGTTTTTGGCCGAAAACGACAAGACCGAAGATACTCCGCCTGGAGGAACCGTGTCTATCGAGTCTGGAGTGGTCTTGAATTCATCGATTGAGGGAAGGACCTTCGCCGTTTTAAACGTAAAGTTGCCCGACGTAGACATATTGCCTGCCTCGTCCCTCGACTTTACCCTGTAATTGTAGAGCGTGTCCTGGTCAAGCCCGAACAGGTTCACTTGGTGACTTGTTTCCAACGTCCTAAGCGAAACCACGCTGCCATAGGCGGTAGTGACGCCGTATTCCACCTGAGAATCAGCCGCCCTGTTAGTACCCCAGGTTATTGTCGCCCCTATGCCCGAAATGTTCGATGACGCTATCGACGTTATGATGAGCATTGGAGAGCCGCTGTTCCGGCTTGATCACGTAATCTTCACGACGTCTTCGGTGAAAACGACCCCAGGCGTCGGCGCGCGGCCATCGACGAGATCTTCACCGAAGATTGCGTGTTCTACGAGCCTGGGGGCGTTCACCGTGGCCGCGACGCGATCGATCTCGTCGCGGGCGCGATCAAGGCTACTCACCCTGACTTTAGATATCAGCCAATTGCCGAGCCCGAGGAATTGGGCGATGGCGGGCGGATCCAATGGGTATCGGGCCGCCCTGGTGAGGCGCCAGCTTACGCCGGGACTGATTTCATCATTGCCCGGGACGGCCGGATCGCCGCAGTTTATCTCTTTTTCGACAAGCTACCCTGAGGTGCCGCCGATGCACACTTTTTTCTCGAACGCACGCCGGCCCACCGAAGGAACACGTTTGATTTCACGAAAGAATTTGGTCTGACGCCGAGCTGGCTTGCCGAAAGCTCACGAAAGCCTGCCCACTCTGCTTTGGCCAGTACCATCTCTTTACTTTATGGAAGCTGTCGACGTCAGAAAAGCCCGCGAATACATTGAGGATTTCGCGGGCTTTTTACTCGACTCTGGGCAAAAGGGACATTTTTTTAGGAATTCGGCAAGCGAGATCAATTCATCTCTAACCAAAGGTGGCGTAGTTCGATTTGCTCCAAGCCCTTGTCTCTTGCGTGTAAGGAACAGAGTACGGCGATCCGTCGCGTCTCATCGTTTCGCTCAAGGTGAAGAGCATCACCCGCGGTCCAACCGGGCTGGCCACCATTAGCCAACCTTTTGATCCAATTTGTTACGCGCTTTTCCCAAAGTGTCAGCGTCCCTTCCTGCACATACGCGATCATGGCAGCAAGCTTGTGGGCAGATCCATGATACCCCGCCTTGAAGCGTTGAATGCCGCCAGTTGAGGAATGACGACTGATTACGTATTCCCGTACATCTCTATTTTTACCCTTAGGAGTCGGGAGTCATTTGCATTCGATGGGGAGTAGAGTGTTCGCTTCAAGGCAAGCCTTTTTTTCTTGCGCCCTATATCTTAGCGCTTATCAAGCATTTACAAAGAGCAAAAAAATTACGATGCGCTCTGTTTATCGTCAAGAGAGCCATCGTTGAGACGTTTCGCAGGATTTATCGGTAATGGGGCGATAACGAGGGCGGTAACTTTACTGTCCCACGACGACCGGTTCGCAGACGCCCTCAGGCCATCCCGTGTCTTGTCGTCACGCGGGGCGGCGAGTATTGCTTCATGCCCGGACTGCGAGCCCTGCGTTGGCTGGCCGACCTTCAAACATAGATGAATGGCATAGAAGGAGGGCCGTAAATGTTAGACGTCATCGTTATTAGCGCTGGACCGGCGGGTGTGCTCGCCGCGCTCCGCGCCGCGGACCTCGGCGCCAGGATGACGCTCATAACCCGTGACGAGTTCGGCGGAATGGCGGCCAATGACGTTCCGGTTCCGGTACGTACACTGGCCCATGCCGCCCGGCTGATCCGAGAAGCCCGCCAGCTGGATCTATACGGCAATCTATACGGCATCGATGTGAGCGCGGTGAGCGAGCCGGAGTTGGACTATTCGTGAACCTTCGATGAGCACGATGAGCAGGTTTGACGCGTTACAGGATGCCAAACCTACTCACCGAAGGTTTACTAAAGTCTCGCCTGTCAATCTCGTCTACGCGAATTGACGCCGCCGCAAAGCTCTAAAAACATGAAAGCCCGAACGGGAAATCCGCTCTGGCGCTTTCTATTTGAGCTAGAGCCTTCCGCTTGTGGTTGCCGTTGACAATAGCGCCCCACGCGCCTTCTGCTTATCAGAGTCACTGTAGAGTTGCGCGACAAATTTGGAATGGCTTTAAGATGCTTTTCGCTTCGTTTGGTCCAGGGGTGGAACGCCTGGGAGGAGAGATTTCATCCAGCCATTCGCGCGCGAAGTCTCCCCTGGTACCCCCGGCGGTGAGGTAGGCTTGCATTGCCTTGAGTCTTAGGAATTTTCTTTTCGCGGTCAGACACCTGCCAAAGGCTTTCCCGCTTCGTTCTCTAGCTTTTTGGCTCCGCTCTCTGACTTTCTCGATACGTTCGTTTCTCTCAAAGCGCTGGTCAGCCAATTCTTCTCGTATGGTTGCAATCTCTGCTCGGCGCGCTTCAAGCGCCGTGTCTGGCGCGACGTTAGTCAATCGCGCAACCGTGAGTTGAAGTTCCTCAAAGTCGATCGGCTTGAGTAAATATGCTTGCGCGCCTGCGCTCATTCCATTCTGTATGGAAGGCTCGTCGGCTAAGGCGGAGCAAAACAAAATCGGAGTGTGCGGGTCGAATTTTCGAATCAGCTGGCACAAATCAATTCCAGTCCCGTCAGGCAACCAGTTATCGAGAATATAGAGATCGAAGTACTTCTCAGTCGCAAAGCGTAACCCCTCGGCGAAGTTGCGAGCACGTACGAGTCTATATTCTTCGAGGTTGAGCGCCAGTAATTCACAATGGTCTGGCCGATCTTCGACCAACAGTATGTATTTCCTCTTTGTGGGTGATGTCGCCATAGGTGATGTCGCCATAACTGTTATATTCTCCTTCGAAAATGAACAGAAATTCAGCCCGAAGTCAGCGGTGGGGAGGGAGTCTCATCTATTTTGCATGCCGATGCGCTCGCAGAGAATACGCCGCAAATTATACGTAAATCATCATCTGACTATATTTTAGCACTCCCCTGGTCGGCGTCAATTCATATAGCTGAGAATTGTCAGCTGGGAGGCTAGATCGAATCGCCTGGGGCTCGATTGCCGAGGATAAGTTTAAAAGACCGTGAGCTTTCGGTAAGCGAGATACTGTTGGCGAAGTGCGTCAAGAACGCGAGAGATCAAATCGAACGCGATGCTGCGCTAGAGATGGAGGCAGGCCCTCCGAATCCGGCTTGCAGGAGCAGGCTTCAAACAACCATAAGCTGCGTTGGTCAAAAGCCAGGGTGGTAGCGTTATGGAAAAGGCGCGACTCGATTGAACTTCTCAAAAGACGGCGCTCGAAACAGCGCGGAGGCGTCGCTCGCGGTCGTGGCGGTGGGCTGGGTGGCCAATACCGCCGGGCTGAGCCTCGCGACGGCAGGCGTCGAGACCGATCATCGGGGCTTCGTGCGGATTGACGCTTACCTCCGAACTTGATCGCCCATTGAAAAGTTCATTACGAATTATCAGATGAGGACCACGGCCTCATCCGATAATCTGAATAAGCGGGCGCTCGATCTCCCTCGCCCGCTTCGTTACTCGGCCTGAGTCAAAGTAGCGTTTGACAGCGAGATAACTCCGTCATGAAAGGCCAGCGAATGTGTGTGGCCCGAGCCTTGCCTTACCTGCCGCGCTTACTCCCGCATCATTTATCACTCCCTGCATACAAACCGACGAGCTTTACACGTTAATCGCTAATGTATGAATTCCGGGATGGAATTCAAAAAGATGTTTGGGCGAAAACAGGCAGGATCAAACCTCGAAGAGACAAAGAATGCGGTACGGGGAGCGTCAGCGACTTGGGCCTCGGTCAAGAGACTTCTTGATTGAGGCTTGGGTCGTTGACGCTCCCCGTACTGTCTGAGCTCGTTAGGAAGGCCGGATAAAGCCAGAGGAAAAGAATGGAGGATTTTGAGATGTCGTGCCTTGTGCAATTTTTCAAAGACCAGAGCAAAGCGCTTCGGACTGCTCTGTTCGTAGTGACCTTTCTGTCCGGGGTGGCCTTCGGGCAGGTCAATTCGGGCCAGCTCACTGGAAAGGTGTATGACCCTAATGGGGCCAGAATTCCGGGAGCGATCGTCCAGGCCAAATTGGAGGAGACGGGGCTGGAACGATTGGCGACGACCACCAATGAAGGCTTCTTTATTTTCACGAACCTTCCGCCGGGCATTTACGAGGTCAGTATTCAAGCCCAGGGGTTTGCGGTGAGGGCGCGGAGAGTGCGTGTTTTCGTCGGATCGGTCGTCAGAATCGACTCTCAATTATCGATCACGCCGTTGCAGGCGCAGGAAGAGATCGTCGAAGCCAGCGGCGGTGTGAAGATCAACACGCAGACGGGGCAACTCTCCGATCCGATTTCGGCGCGCCAGCTCGGAGAGCTGCCAATCGTCACGCTCGATCCTTACTCCCTGGTCACGCTTTCGGGCAACGTCACGCCGTTCACGATCAATCCGGAGGGCGGCGGCAACTTCTCACTTCTCGGCTTCACCCCCGTATTCATTAATACGCAGCCGAACCAGGACTTTGCGATCGATGGCCAGCCCCCGACTTTCAACAACGTTCAAGTGGACGGCGGCGAGCAAGTCGTCAATTATTGGACTACGCTCGGCCAGCGCCTTCCGGCCGACAGCATTCAGGGGATCAACGTCATTACCAATGGGTTCCGCCCCGAATACGGGCGGCTCGGTGGCGGCCTGATCAACGTCGCGATCAACCCTGGGGGCGCCTCCTGGAGAGGCGGCATCTACGAGTTCTATCGCGGCGACGCCCTCAGCTCCGGCAGCTTCGAGGCTAACGCTCTCGGCATCGAGAAAGGCCACCTGGTCGGCAACAATTTCGGCTTTCATGTTGGGGGGCCAATCATCAAGGACAAGCTCTACTTCTTCAATAGCACTGAAGGCATCATCGTCCGCAGCCGCGAGAACCGCGTCGCGCTGGTCCCGACGCCCGAACTGCTGGCGGCTTCGACTGCATTTAGTCCGGCGACCGCGGCCTTCTTCAGCCCATTCCCTCTCGTGACATCGAGCGTCAGAGGTACCCTTACAGTCGCCGATACGCTGGCTCAACTTGGAATAACCACTACTCCTGCGGGAGTCTTCTCGAGTTTGCCTCCGGGGACGCCGGCTTTCAACAAGGTCTTCTTCGACGTTCCGACCGACATCGGCGGGGGACTGCCGCAGGACACCGCGTTGGACGTCGCAAGGCTTGATTGGACCAAATCCGACCGCAGCCTGATTTACGGGAGGTACTCGTTCATAGATCGCGACATATTCAGAGGCGCGCTCTCTTTCAGCCCGTTCGCCGGGTTCAACACCGGCGTCCGCGAGAGGGACCATAGCGCCTTGATCAATTGGCTGTATACGATCTCCGGCCCGGGTTGCTGCTCCGGCCCGGGCGCCTCGCCCTGGTTGATGAACCTCAAAGCCAGCTACAATCGGATCAACCTCACCCGCAATAATGACTTTAATACAATAGGGCCGCGGCTTGCCCCGACCGGGTTCGCATTCTCCAACCTCGGCGGACTTCCGCTGGCGTTCCCCGGCGATTTCCCGTTCGACCCGAATCTGAATTCGCTTATCACCGGGCCGCTCAACCTCTTTCAGGCTTCGGCCGATTTTGCGGGAGCCTGGCACGGTCATCAGCTCCAGTTCGGAGGGAGCTACTATTACTTCCAGGACAACCGGAACATCTTCTCGTTCCAGTCCGGGCTATTCACGCTCGGCCCGGACGTGCCGACGGCGCTGGACAGCCTGGTCACCGGCACGGCCGAGTC
>DATEMG010000675.1:0-6539 GCA_035275805.1 Blastocatellia bacterium | reverse complement strand
GCTGCAAGTCTGACTCGTGTATCTGGGGTTCACTCTTTCAAACTTCCGGCCAGCGTTTTCAGCTTTGCTTTTCGTTATTGCGAAAAATTGCCCCCAGGCCACGTCAAGAATAGCCTTTGCAAGATAGCGGTTCTTCACCATACCGCGAATCTTCAAGTCTTCGACGGCGATCCGGTCAAAGCGTTTGACCAGTTTCGTCGCTTCTTCGTGGTGAAAATGTTTGCGCGCTCTCTGCACTCTCAGGTGTCTGAGCGCGACTCTGCCGCGAGCCTTCCCGCGATTCTGACTGCCTTTTACCTTGCGGGACAAGCGCCGTTGCTCTCGCGCAAGCTGGTCCGCCGCCTGTTTGAGATGGCGCCGGTTGGCGATCTCTTCGCCGGTTGAGAGCGTCGCAAAGCTCTTGATGCCCACATCCACGCCGACAGTTTCTCCGGTTTTGACGAGCGGCGCGGGTTTTGGTATTTCGCAAGCCAGCAGAGCATACCATCCGTCCGCGCGCCTCGTGATTCGCAGTTGCTTGCAGCGTCCTTCCACCGGGCGGCAAAGTCTTACGCGGCAAGTCCCCACGCCAGGAACGGTCAGCTTATCGCCCTTGATGGGGCAAGGTCTCACTTTCTCGTATTTCTGCGAAAAGGTATGGTAGCGGTCACGGCTCTTGAATCTGGGAAACCCCGGTTTCTCTCCGCGCTTCAAGCGCCGAAAGAACGCGTCGAAGGCTTCATCCAGGCGCTCCAAAGCGTCACTCTGAATAGTTCTGAGAACGCCATTGATCTCAGGCAATTCGTTGCGCGCCTCTGTCAATTGGCGGGATTGCTCGTAAAAGCTGATCGTCTTTCCACTGGCGTTGTACACGCGAACCCTTTGCTCAAGGGCGCAGTTATAAACAAAGCGCGAATCATCGAGCGCCTTTTCACACGCCGCGATGAATTTCTTATTCGGGCGAACGCGGTACTCGAAGGTCTTGATTGTGGTGTTTTTGGACTTAGCCATGGCGTGCAATGCCTCAATCATCGAGCCCTAGGCGAGACCTGATGAGAGGTTGCGCCCTCTTACCAGATCGTTTCGCTTATACCACAATTGACCAATCAATAAAACAGCGAAATTCGGAACGGAACGCGAACTGTCTGCGAGACAAAATACGGCGCTGGCCGATCTCCATTACGCTCCGCTTCACTGCCGAGGGCGGCGGGTCGTTCCACGCCACTCTGTGGCAGCTTCACTCCACCGATGTTTGTTGTTACCGGCATGCTGCCAGTCGTCACTACAAATTATACAGAATGCGTATTATTCCGACATCATGTACAACCTCCGTTCGGCTGTGGGTCGCCCCATAAGGGGAAAGGCGGCATGATCCCTGTTCTCGCCATCATCTTTTCACGATACTGGCTCACGTCAGCCGGGGGAGTGCGACTGCTCCTCGTATTCTTCCTTCGCCGGTCTCAGCGCGGGCTTTAGCGTCTCCAATCTCTCTCCGGCATCACTGGCCGCGCACGAATGTTCATAAAGCGCAAACGAAGTGATCAAGGCACATGTCTTGCTCGAAGACATTAAGCCGGATGTGGAACGCGCCAAGAGCCGAACAGAAGTGATGTGGGGCTTTTTGATTGATCTTTTTCTGAGATGGCGAGAGAACTCAGGAATGTTCGACTATCACAATAGTTCACCGGTAATCGAATAGCGAACATGAACACTGGCGATAATGAAAAACGACGAAGGTGAAGGTACGAATGAGAGAATGAAAATTGTAATTGGTTATGACGGTTCGGAGCATGCTGACGCGGCTCTGGATGATTTGCGTCAGGCGGGGCTGCCGCGTGATGCGGAAGCGTTAATCGTCTCGGTAGCGGAGGGCGAGACGCCGCTGCTGTCGGTTTCCGGGATTGCCGAGAACGGACTCGATCCCGAGCGCATCGCGTCAGCCGTTACATACGCATCGAACGCGATCGCACAGGCCAAAGAATTCGCGCGCCTTGGGGGCGAACGCATCAAGTCGAGTTTCCCTGAATGGGGGGTGAGCGCCGAGTATTTGGTGGGGGATCCGGCGGACGCGCTGATGGAGCGAGCGACAAATTGGGGGACGGATTTGATCGTCGTCGGCTCGCAGGGGCGCTCAACGATCGGCCGGCTCATCCTCGGCAGCGTGTCACGAAAGATCGTGACCGAGGCGCGCTGCTCCGTGCGTGTGGCGCGAGCGACTGCCAAGAAAGATGATCGTTCTGCGCGGGTCGTTATTGGCATGGACGGATCGTCTTTCGCCAATGCGGCCATTGACGCCGTGACGGCGCGCCGCTGGCCTGCCGGCGTCGAAGCTCGGACTGTCACCGTAACCAAGCCTTTTCACATGTACGGAGAAGCGCCCGCTGTGCAAAAGAGTCGCGCCCGAGTCATTCAGGACGCGGCGATGGCGGAAATATCCGAAGCGGGATTGGCCGTCTCATCGAAGGTAATACAAGGCGATCCGAAGCGCGCGCTCATTGAAGAGGCCGACGCCTGGGGCGCGAAGTGCATTTTCATCGGTTCAAGAGGGCTGAACGGCGCGCTCCATAGATTCTTCCTCGGGAGCGTTTCGACAGGGGTTGTGACCAATGCGTCGTGCTCGGTCGAGGTCGTACGTTTGGCGGAACGTTCGGTGGAGCGTCCTACGGAAGAAGAAGAGGGAGTAGGCAAGATAGAAGTCGTTGACGTCATGACTAAGGACGTGATCGCTGTTCGCGCCGACACACCCATTCAAGAGATAGCCCGATTGCTTAAAGAGCGTCGCATCGGCGGAGTACCGGTCATAGACGGCGAGGGCGAGGTAATCGGCATAGTCTGGGCATTATTAGCCGTTCTGACATCATTCATCTTCTTGCGTCTTCTTGATTGATCTTTCTTTCGAGGCGCCGTGATTGGAGGAAATGTTTGGCGCTCTTGTTCACCTTGGATGGTCTGATTCGGGCTCTAGTAATCATAATCTTGCGACCTCGCTTGACGCGGCGCCTTTCAGAAGTTGCGACTCCACATCTAAATACTCGACGTCGGCCCTGGCGTGCGCCGGTTGGCGCGAGTGTATATCGAAGCGGTCGCCGCTGCTGAGCGTGTGAAGCTTGACGCCGAAGACCGACATGGCGCGGTTGAATGAGACCTCCGAGATGTTCGCATAACTGAGGTCGTGCCCGTCGATGACGTAGACCGCGCCTGAGCCGATCACGTGAAAGGCCCCGGCGCCATCGATCACGACCGCCGTGTCCTCGTCAACGCCTATTCCAAGCATGCGCGGGTTCATGGCGACGGCCCCGAGCAATCGTCTGATCCTTCCGCGTTCGGAGAAGTGCTGGTCAATAATCATGGTCTTCGCCAGCCCGAGTCCCGGCGTCATCCTTATGTCGTGGAGCTTGCAGATTCCCTCGACAGGACTGCCGACCAGCATCATCTCGCCGAGCGCCGTCGCGCCCGCCGACGTTCCGGCGATGATTCCGCCTCGCCTGTAAATCTCTTCGATGCGTTCCGAGAGCGCCGTGCCTCCCAAGCGGGTCGTGATCCTGAGCTGATCACCGCCGGTGAAGAAAACAGCGATCGCATCGGCAAGGACGTCCAGTCGAGGGTCTTCCAAAGATTCGTCGCGGTGGTCCAGGCACAGATTCTCGACGCGCTTCACGCCCATCGAGGTGAAGAGCGTGCGGTATATGTCCCACACCTCATCGGCGTATCCTGACGCCAGCGTCGAGATCACCAGTTTGCCGGAACCGATACGTTCAGCGATCTGGCTCAAAATGATTTTTGTGTCCTCTCTATCTTCGGCGCCGCCGATGGCGATCAGTGAGCCAGCCGGCCGACCGCTTCCTCCATTCGCCTTTTGGCTCTTCCCGCGCGCGTTATTTTTCGCGGCTTTCCGTCCGGCCGGGTTATGCCGGTCATTATTCGCTTTCAGTTGGTTGTTTTGATTTCCCGCCATAAAGCGAAATTCTCCTGTTGTTGCGAACCCTGGAAATTCACGGCTCTCTTTCCCGGCGAGGTCATCCAGGTAAAGCCTCATTGAAAGAACAGGACGATGACTGTAAACATTCGGTCCCGTCAGCGCGCGGATATCACCGAATCTCATTGGTAAATTCTCCGACCGCGCCTCAGCGGCTCGATCGCGGCGGATGTTATGAATCAATCATCTCCGCGCCATTCGTAGCCGGGCGCAGACGCTATTCTCAAAACACCGTCAATTGGCTGAGCAATCGCGGCGCCAACTGAATGCTGCGCCACCGGCGCCCCGGAGCGGAACAGACTTATGGCCTTTGAAAAAAACGCGCGACTCATATTGCGTAGGGCGCATTCCACAATGGCGAATCGGCATATCAATTGCCCCCAATTCCATAGTCCAATCTGAGAGATATATGACATGTAGTATGGGGGAGTTATGTTCAATTTGATGACTCAAAACTGGTGGGCTATTGCGCTGCGCGGGCTGGTCGCCGTGCTGTTCGGAATCGCCGCCTTTATGTGGCCCAACATCACGTTGTGGGTGTTGGCGCCGCTCTTCGGCGCGTATGCGATGATCAATGGAATCTTTGCCGTGATCGAGGCCTTCGGGCGCGATGTCAGCCGAGAGCGTTGGCGCCCGCTTCTGTTTGAAGGCGCCGTCAGCATCGTGGTAGGCGCCATGATACTCATCTGGCCGGGGCTGACCACCATGGGGCTGCTCTTCCTAATCGCGTTCTGGGCGATAATGACCGGCGTGTTCGAAATTATCACTGCCGTCAGGTTGCGCCACGAAATCAGAGGTGAATGGCTGTTGGCGCTGATCGCAATTCTGTCAATGGCGTTCGGATTATTGTTGTTGGCGTTCCCGGCGCCGGGCGCGTTTTCGGTCATCTTGATGATCAGGGCGTTCGTTTTCGCTATAGGCGCGCTGATGATAGCGCTTGCTTTCAAACTGCGGTCGCTGAGGCGTCCGGGCGGAGAGATCCCACATGTTGGACACGCCGCGCCGAGTCACTGAAATGAAAATCCCATTCGCCGAGTGTGCGCTTTCGGGGGACCAATCCCAGCGCCTGCCGCATGGAGATATTCTCGCGTTGGAGGCGATATCGCCTATCTCCTCGAAGGTCTTCGAGGGCGCAAGTGTTGCGTTTTTCGAGATAGGCTCAGCCAAATAAACATTTAAGGAGGATATAGGTTATGACAACTCTATCAGTATTGGAATTCAACAGTCCTGACGGCGCTGACCAGGCGCTCCGGATTCTGCAACGGCTGCAGCAGCAACAACTAATCAAATTGGTGGACGCGGCTGTGGTCTCCTGGCCGCAGAGCAGCAAAGGGCCGAAGACAAAGCAGATGGTTAGCACAGCGCGCGCAGGCGCTATTGGCGGCGCATTCTGGGGTTTCCTCATCGGCTTGATCTTCTTCGTCCCGCTGCTGGGTTTTGCAGTTGGCGCAGCGACCGGGGCGGTAACCGGCGCGCTTAACGACTACGGCATTGACGACAATTTCATCAAGCAGGTTCGCGAAAAGGTTAAGCCGGGGACATCGGCGCTCTTCCTCATGACGGCGCATGCTGTCATAGACAGGGTGGTTGCTGAACTCAAGAGCTTGAACCCTGAGCTAATCACATCGAACCTTTCCGACGAACAGGAATCCCGTCTTCGTGAACTCTTTACTGAAGGTCAGATTGCTGATGCTCAGACCACGACGTAAGCCGAGATCGGAGCCGCCGACTGTGGGCGCGGTTAATATCTCCACGCGCCCACAACTTAACGTAGTAACACCCGTGATCATAGTGTGTTAACACTGGCGATAATGAAAGATGACGAAGGTGAATTTACGAATGAAACGATTGCTCGCCGCGCCGTTCATCCTTATCGCGGCGATCGTCGTCCTGTTTGAAGAATGGCGCTGAGATGACCTTCAGCGCATCGCCGCATCCGTCGGGGGCCAACCATTGTTTCGTAAGATCGAATCATTCATCCCCAAAGGCAATAAGACATCAAGAAGGCCGGAGCAGCCGGAGCAAGGTCCTGCGATTCACTCTTCGGCTTCGCCGCGCAACGACCTCGCCACGCCCGCTGCGTGATGGAGAGCGCTGTCCGCCCAAGCGAGCTGCTCGAGGCCGGCGCGCGCCGTCGGCGTGCGGACGCGCTGGAGCGCGACGTCCTCCAGAAGCTGCTCGCGCACGGCCCGGCACTCCTCGCGCAGCCGCGCCGACACCTTCTCGAGCGCGTCGAGGACGCCTGCGTTCGGCGCGGCCCCCGGCTCCTGCGTCGCTTCGAGCCAGGAGGCCAGCGCCTGCGCGCCCTCGCCGAAGCCGGGCGGAGGCTGCCACGCCTGCGTCGGCGCCGGCGCGCGCGCGAGGTCCTCATGCAGCCGCTCGAGATGGTCGAGCGCATGGGCGAGCCGGACGAGCCCCGGCCCGATCGTGCCGGTGTCGGTCGTCTCGATCGAGATCGACTCGAGGAACTCGACGGTCCGCCGCACGTCGTCGGCGGGATGCGTGTACGTGACCGGCTCCCCGGCGAGACGCCGGCGGACCGCGTCGATGACGCCGCGAGCGATCTCGAGAATGGCGCGCTGGC
>DATEMG010000674.1:0-4736 GCA_035275805.1 Blastocatellia bacterium | reverse complement strand
TCAAACAGGCGGCGTCAGCGTGACTTTGCCTTTGGCGTAATCGTCGACGTAATCGGCGATCATCCCGGCCGCGTTCGGCACGCCTTTGTAGCCGGGGAAGTAATTGACGTCCACCACGTAAGGTCCGCGGTCGCTCTCGATGATGTCGAGGCCATAAAGACCGAGTCCGCAGACCTCGCCGACGCGTTGTGAAATCTTGCGAATCTCGTCGGTTATCTCGCCGTGGCGTCCCGCGACCGAGAAACTCGATTCCGAAAATTGCTTCCTCACGCCCTGGACCTGATCGCCGACGCAGTAAATCTTCAAATCCTCGCCCGGCCCCGGGATGGCTTCCTGAATAATCATCGGGGTCGCGGGGGGCGGAATTCTATCAATATCTTCGGGCGTCTTGCACAGATGTACGCCCGCGCCGCGATGGCCCATATGCGGTTTAATGATCAGCGGATGTTTTTCCAGCAGCGATTTCGCCAGACTCAGATCGCCCGACACCCAACTGTCGGGCGCGGGAATTCCGGCCTGGCGCAGCAGCTTCGACGTGATGATCTTGCTCTGAATCAGCGAACACGATTGATAAGGGTTCAACATATTCGCGCCCTGCGTGAAGAGGACGCCCGCCAGCGCCAGCGAAAGCTCCGTGTGAGATTTCAGCAGGTAGAGATCGGCTTCGATCTTCGCCAGGTCGGGGCGCTGAATGACCTCTTCGGCGATGTCTTCGGTGACGGTGTATCCGCGCCCGCGCAGTATTTCGTAGCATTCGACCAGCACCGGGCTGGGCACGGGGGGGACGCGGCGGACAATCATAAAGTGCAGCTTCATTTTTTCACCTCATTGCGTTTATTCAGCGTTGAACCGGTGGTTAGGTTGCGCGGCGCTCTTGCTCAAGTACGGTATGGGGCGATTTGTTTAATCGCCCTGTTTGTGGCCTTGTCCGATCGGGAGTCCAATCAGGAAAGAGGCGCGAGTAAACGACTCGCTCCACAATACCGTACACGCATTTGCTATCCGCCATAGGTCCGGATGCGACGATCAAATGTTCTATGTTCGGATCGTCCAACCCCGCACGATGTTTTTGTTCAGGCCGGACGATAATGAAATGACTACTATCATCATCACTTTCGGCTGAGATCATACATGGCGAATCGTGTTCAGTCGTTCGACGAAGTTAGCTCCCCACGATCCGTCTCTCTGATGCCTGACGCTGAGCGCAAAATATGCTCGGCCAACAACTCCTCCGCGTTCGGCACGCCTTTGAATCCCGGAAAGGTGTTGATGTCCACGACATAGGGCTTGCCGCCGCTCGTGATCAAATCAACGCCGTACAATCCGACGCCGAAAGCGCGCCCGCAGCCCAGCGCGACCTCGCGCATCTCGTCGGGAACGTCAAAAGGCTCCCCCAATTTGTCTTCCAATGTCTTGGGCGGCCACACTCGCCGCACGCCGAAGACGCGGTCGCCGATGACGTAGAGTTTGTGGTCGCGCCCATCCGGCTGGCGCCAACGTTGCGCGAAAATCACACCGTCTTCAGTGATTACGGTCGCCAGCTCGTCTTCGGTTTTGACGATCTGAACTCCGCGGCCTTGCGAGGCGGCCCAGAAGGGTTTGACCACGATCGGTCCTTCTTTCAACAGACCCGCCAACTGTTCCGGCTTCGACGCGAACCAGGTTTCGGGCAATGGGACGTGGGCCGATTGCAGCATTTTTGTCGAGACGATCTTGTCGCGCATGGCGATGACGGTCGGGTACGGATTGATGATCTTAGCCCCGGCCGCATGCAATACCCCGGCGAGACTAAGCGCGGTTTCGGTCCCCGATTTCAGCAGATAAAGGTCGCAATCGACTTCGACCCGCGCGACGTCGAGGCGGGAGTCTTCGGGGTAGATCTCTGCGACCGCGACCCCGCGCGACCGGAGTAGTTCCGCTGCCATTTGCGTTACCGAGCCGGCCTTGTGCGCCTTTTCGCGCTTCGTGATCACGCCAATCTTCATCGTGTCGCCCTTCGCGTAACGTAATCGGCCAGCCGCTCGTTCGCGTCGGGCACGTTGGTGTAGTTGGGATAATCGTTGATCTCGATCACCAGGACCCCGTCTTCGGTCTCGATGCAATCGACGCCGAACAAATCCAGCCCGAAGAGCCGCCCGCAGCGACGCCCCAGGTCGGTCAATTCGGGAGTGATCGGCGCCAATCCGTCTTTGGACGCGTCGTCGTTTTTCCTAATGTTGAACGGCGACGCTTTTCGCACGGCCCAGATATCGTCGCCGATTCCGTAAAGCTTCAGGTCGTAGCCGTCTGTTTGAAAATACCGCTGGGCCAGCGCGACCGGCTCGGGCCAATCGGTCGCGGCCATCTCTTCGGGCGAATTGACGACCAGCAGCCCGCGCGAATTGTCTCCGAAGATCGGCTTCAAAATGATCGGGTAAGAAGACCGCGGGATCTCCCGCGCCAGTTGTTCGGCGCTTCCGAAGAATGTTTGCGGAATGGGGATGCCGGCGGAAGCGAAGGCGACGGACATCTGCGCCTTGTTGTGGACCGAGGCGATGGCCTCGCGGCGGTTGATGGTCAGCGCTCCGCGCGTTTCGGCCCAGCCGAGCAGCGCGAGCAGCGCCCAGCTACGCCCACGCCCGACGATCACGTCCAGGCCCTCGAACCAACCGTCGTCGCCCATCACGTAAAAGGCCTTCTGCGGATCGATCATCGTGATCCCGTGGCCGAGTTCATTCAACTTCGCGCTCAACCCGGTGGGCTGGCTCTGAGCCAGATAGCGCGCTTCGGCTAAAACTCCGATTTTGAGGGAATGTGGCATTGTGATGTTGTCCTTTAATCAATTGGCTTAACTCGACTGGCCGAAAATCAAGAACAGTAGGCCGGGGCGCGAGCAAAATTCCAACCGGGTCTCTGAGTATCACAAAATAGCGAGCCGATTATAACTTTGGCCGTGGTCAGGTCAAGGAGAATAATATTTGCCACAGCGCCAAAATTTGATTACGATACCCGCCGCCGTCTCAGTAACCTTAGGACAGCGTCTAATTTAGAACAACGTCAGGCAGTGTCCTGGATAATGCTATGAACGTTCAGGGAGAAATCCATCTCGCTGCGGCTAACGGCGAGTCGAGGGTCGTCCCCATCGAAACGCCGCGCTTCACAATTGGGCGCGGGGCCGAGAACTCGCTCTGCGTCCAGGCGACGGTCGTGTCGCGTTCGCATGCCGAGTTGATCCGCGTCGGGGCCAATTACCTGCTGCGCGATCTAGGCTCGACAAACGGCAGTTTCGTCAACGGCGATCGCATCACCGAGCGTATGCTCAACGACGGCGACACCCTGCGGTTCGGATCGGGCGGGCCTGAGATGGTCTTCAGGTTGATCGAAGCCTCTGGCGCCGCGGCCTCGCCCGTGCCGCGCCATCAGGAGAGCACTACAGACGACCTGATCCATTCGCTCAGTGGGCAATTGAGACTCCAGCCGACGGACGCCTCCGAAGAGGCCAATTTGCGACGCGTGCTGGCCGAGACCCATTTGAACAAGGGCGACTTCGACCGCGCGCTCGAAGTGATGGCGAAATACAACGACTCGACCAACATCATTACGCTCCCCCTTCCGTTTCGCGCCAGCGTCTTGCTCTGTCTGGGCCGCATCTATCTGGAGCGCAAACAGCTCGATCTGGCGATTGACGCGCTCGATCGCAGTCTGAACTTTTACAACCAGCTCTCCGAAGGCAAGGGTGACGACACGGGCATAGCCGGCGCGCATGCCTCGCTCGGCCGGGCGATGCTCAACTCCGGCGACTTCTTGACTGCGCGTGACCACCTGCACCGCGCCCTGCTTCAGGCGCGCCGCGCCGGCAACGTGAAGCTGCGCGCCGAAACCCACTATCTGCTCGGCAAAGTGGATTGGAAGGAAGGCGATTTCGAAGGCTCGAATTACAACTGGGGCCGCGCCTCGCGGATGGCCGAAGAGACTTCGGACGCGATGCTGCGCGGGCGCGTGCAAATGCAGCAGGCGTTGCTCCTTTATACCGAAGGCAAGCTGAAAGAAGCCATTCCCGTCTACCAGGCCGCCATTCAACAACTCGAATCCACGGGCAACGTCCGCCTTTTGCTCAAAGCCTACAGCAGCCTTTCGCGCGTGTGGACACGATTGGGATCGTGGTCGATGACCGCGAAGTTAATGGAAGACCGGCTGCGACTCGCCCGCGAATACAGACTCGCGAAGGCCGAAGCTGTGGCGTTGACCGACCTGGCCGAGTTGAAACTGTTGCAGGGCGACCTGCCCGCGGCGGAGCGGGCCATCGAAGAATCGCTCAGCCGTCACGGCCAAACCGTCTACGCGAGGACACAGCGAATCCTCGGCCGCATCATGCTCGCGCGCAGGCGATGCGCAGAGGCGATCGAGGCGCTGGAAAAAGGCCTGGCCGCGGCGCGCGCCAGCCGGTCGATCGAGGAGCAGGCGCTCATCGGCTTCGAACTGGCGCAGGCGTTGGCCGAAGACGGCGATCTGGCGAAGGCCAGGGAACAGCTCGAGGCAGCGGAAGCCACGACCCCGCTCGACCCGGCGTTGAATCTGATGGCCCGCGCGCTTTACACGCGGGGCGTTATTCACGCCAGGGCCCAGGAGCCTAACGAAGCCAACCGCTGCACGGGGCAGAGCCTCTCGATTTTTCAAACCATCGGCGACCCTTACCGCGCGGCCCTCTGCCACGAGGCCATCGGCGTATTGCGGATGGCTCAATTCCGCCACGAGTC
>DATEMG010000673.1:0-2356 GCA_035275805.1 Blastocatellia bacterium | reverse complement strand
TGCCAATCTCATGCAGGCCGACGAATGGACGCCTGCTATCACACTCTACGAATCGTGCAACTGACATACCGCCGGGCCGGGAAGGCTAACCCTAAGGCATCCAAGATGAGTCGCCTTCGCCGCGTAGCGGCCCGCCTCACGGATGTCCCAAGCCGCCACGAATAAGCCACGCGATATAAGGCCAGGCCGCTGACATTTTCTCCGATGATTCAAATGATGAGGGAAGAAGTGAAAGCAAAAAAGGAAAAAAGAAAAAAGTTTTGTTATTTTTGCTCTTTTTTCCTTTTTTGCTTACCCGCGCTTTCACCTCTAAGAATTAAGAGCAGATTGCAATTGTATGTACGAGATTGATTACGTGGATGAAAATCACTTCCTGCGTAAAGTGTAACGGCGGCTGAAGCCGTTGTCCGCGTCCCTGATCTCGACTTCGATGACGCCGTTGTGGTCGCACGAATAGACTTCTTCGACAACATGGTTATGATCGCGCGCGTGGGAGATGGCCGTGTCTTTCAAGTCCTCGGCGCCCCGCAGCGCCGGGTCGAAGGGGAATAGGATTTCATCCCACGGCGCGAGGTCGCCCTGCGGCTGGCCGGCCTGGTCGAGGCGGCTGCATTCCAGATAGCGGAAATGGCCGACGTTGTGTATCGGCGCGTACCGCCGCACTCGCGATAAAGGTTGTTCTCCCTTCAAGGGGAGCGGCGTGTTCTTCTCGAAGAGCGGATCGAAGGCGATCTGACGCCCGTCGTCCCACTCGCGCCAGACGCCGAAGTGCCGTGTAAATCGCTCGCGCAGTTTGTAACCGGCCTCGGTGTCAGCCGCAATCGCCAGCCCGATGGCCGTCGCAGCATGCGGATAAGGCGAGCGCCGGACCTGTTTGCCGTACTTTTCTTTGAGTGACCGCGCCACCAGCGGCAGGTCGCTCGACCCGCCGACCAGATAGACCGCCGACTCGCGAAGATCGAGGCCGGCCTCGCGCGCGGATTTTTCCATGACGCTCTCCATCGCCTCGATGGTGCTTTCGATCAGGGGCCTGCATACTTCGTAAAAATCGCCGACGGTGACGGTGACCTCGCCCGCGCCTTCTACCCCCAGCCCGAGATCAATCGTGATGCGGCGCGTGTTCGGGTGAAGGCTCTCTTTCTTGTGGCGGCACTCTTCGAGCAACTTGACGAGCGCGGCGTCGGGGACCTCGCGTACGCCCCCCGCTTTGAGCGCCAGATTCAGCAGGACGAGGTCGAAGTCGTCGCCGCCGAGTTTAGCGATGCCTTCGCTGGCAAGCGCCTCGTGGTCGCGCTCGACAAGGTTGATCACCGAAGAATCAAAGGTGCCGCCGCCGAGGTCGTAAACGACCAGTGTCGCCCGCTTCGACGGGCCGCCGCTCGCCAGGTGGTGCGCGTACTCGATGCCCGCCGCCGACGGCTCGTTCATCATCCCGCGCACGTCGAAGCCCGCGCGGCGGAACGCCTCTAGCGTGATGAATCGCTGGTTGCTGTTCGAATTGGCCGGAACGGAGATCGTCGCTTGCAGCTTCTCGTTGCGCTTGACGCGCAGGTTGGAGCGGGAGAGCAGATCGAGTCGCAGCGCAGACAGAAAGCCCGTCAGCAGTTCCAGCGCCGTCGGCCTGCGATCGCCGATCTCGACGCGCTCTTCAGGCCCTATCGTCCCGAGCCGGCGCTTGAACGCGCGCAGAATGTCCCAGCCATCCGCGCCCTGTTTTTGCGCCGCGTCGAAGCCGAAGACTATCTCGCCGCAGCGCGCGGCGGCCACCGACGGATACCATTCGAGTGTGTCCCCGTCTTCGGGATGAAAACTGACTACAGGATAGTTGCCGCGATCTACCGCGGCGACCACGGTTCGTGTAGTTCCAAAATCTATTCCAAGAAGCATAACGATCGTTCCCAGCAATCAGAGCGGGGGATGTCGACCTGTGTAAATATCAATGGCGTAGATATGATTATAACTCGTTTCACGCTTCGAGCCAGCGCCCGTTTATGGGATTGGCCAATCCCAGGAGCGTACACTCATCGGCGCTGCGCCTCAGAATCAATCCAACCGAATCAGATATTTAGCCCATATGCGTAATGGCACGCCATTTGGTTATCTGAATGCGAATAGATGTCAGATGTCAGATGTCAGATGTCAGAGCGAGCTTTGACGCCACTCTTCCACTGACATCTGACATCTATTCGCATCGAAGCCCGACTGACATCTGACGTCTGACTGTTAGGCGGTGACACTTGGTGTCCCGCCTGCGGTCACACATCGTAACCAAGTTTGCGGCGGTACATCGTGACCAGGCTCTTAAGTCGCCAGTTACGATTTGGACTTCTGAGTCCAACGCCTTGCCTGCTAGTTG
>DATEMG010000672.1:0-2039 GCA_035275805.1 Blastocatellia bacterium | reverse complement strand
CCCCCGTTCCCTGTCCTTCTCCGGCGCCATCGCCGATCTGATTCTGGCGCTCTTCGGATTCACGGGCTTTGTCACGCCCTGCCTGATCCTGTTGGAATAGATTCGACACTAACGGTAGCTTAGACAGTTTGATCGAATTGAAGGACGCGGAATCCATTCGCCCCGAAGCCTCGGAGCTGCGCCACGGCTGCATCATCGCCAGCGACGCCGTCAAAAAAGCGGCGATAACGGCCGCCAGAGCCACCTTCAGGCCGTTAACGCCGCGACGTCGCGCGTTCGGGTCCAGTATCGAACGCACGCGACTCTCGAGATGCGAGCATGCCATGCCGACCGCCACCGGCGAGCCGCAATTGGCGACGCCGAACGAGCGTGCGATCTCAACCAGATGGCTCGCGTAATCCGAAGCTTTCGCCCCGGCCTCCAGCACGTGATCGTCGCAGGCCAGCTCGCGTTCGACGCGCAGCCGCCACGCGGCGAGCCAGACCAGCGGGTTGAACCAGTAGACGGCGCAGGCCAGTTGCGCGAGCGCCTGCATCAAACAATCGCGCCGCTTGACGTGGGTCAACTCGTGCGCCATCACTATCCATCGGCATTCCGTCGTCCATAGGTCGGCTTCTTTGGGCAGCAACACTGCCGACCGCATCACCCCCCAGGTCATCGGCATCGAGATTCGATCGGTCTTGAAAATCCTGACTCGGCGGCGCAAACGCAATCTGACGCCCACCATCCGCGCGAGCATAACCCACGAGCTTTCTACGCCCTGCGCCTGTCGCGTCAAGAACCATACTCTGGCGGCGCCGACAACCAGACGCGCCGTCACCGCAAACGCGCCTGCCATCCAGGCCAGCAACAGCGCGACTTTCCAATCGAAATCATTGCCGGAAGGCGCGAATGTATTCGGCGCGGCGTCGAATCGTGGCGAGACGGAATTCGACGCCGGCGATTCCTCCCCGATACCTGAAGGTTGACGCTCGGCGAGCACCCCGGCTCCGGGTACCTGCATGCGATCAGGGGCCGGCGCCGCCGCGATTGATCTGAAACCGCCAGGCTCGCGCGATCCATTCTCAACAGAGGCGATCGTCGCCAACGACGGCAGCGCCTCTATTCGCCAGGAGGGCAGCGCGACCGACAATAGGGGCAGCGCCAGCAGGCTGGCCATCGCCACGCTCCAGACCAGGTGTCTGTACGCCGCCGACGCTTTACGCAATGAGCGGGCGAGCAGGCCGGCGGCCAACAGGATAACGGCGCTTTTGATGAAGGCGTCGAGCAGCAGTTGAATCAACGCGATTGATTGAGACGACGGGCGGACCATGTTCACCTTCCTTCCTTTCTGGCTTCCTCAATCAGTTGCGAAAGTCTGTCCAGTTCTTCCTGCGAGATTTTCGAGCGCGACACGTCGAGCAGAGTGGCGACGGCCTGTTCGATCGAGCCGTCGAAGAAGGTCTGCAACATCTGTTTGAGCGCAGATTTCTTCGCCCGGTCGCGGGCGAGCGTGGGCTTGAAGACGTAGCGCGGGCCGTCCTGCTCGTGGCGCAAATGGCCTTTCTCTTCGAGCAATCGCAACATGGCCCGGACGGCCGAATAGCTCGGCGGGTCGGGAAGGTTCTCCGTCACCTCCGCCGCGGTGGCCTGGCCGCGCTGATAAATGATGTCCATGATCTGCCGCTCGCGGCGGCTCAGGTTAATGTGGGCTTGCTTGCTCATCTGCGGGTCCTCGCAATGCGTGACGATCATTCAGGGAGCGCGGCGCCCGTGCGGCGCCAGCGTGCTAAAAATTTAGCACCACCTCCGGCGACGGTCAAGCGCAAAATGCTATTTTTTTAGCATCACTCAATTTTCGCGCGCAGCGACCTCAGCGCGTCGAGCGATTCCCAGTATTGCTGGTTAGTGCTGCTGTGTCACAAAATCTTTCAATTTCCTAGGAAATTCGAGAATTTTGTGACACAGCAGCATTAAAGCGGATTGCAAATCAATGTAGGGCATACTGAGATTACAGTACGGATCAGTACCGCGAGCGGTAGCGAGCGGGTCCGGAGCCT
>DATEMG010000671.1:0-2752 GCA_035275805.1 Blastocatellia bacterium | reverse complement strand
GCCGCTTGCTTACGCGCGCGGTACTGTACCGGTGTCCCAGTAGGGATATTCCGTCCGGTCACACTTCATCACAATTCGTTAAGCCGAGGAGAAGATATGCTCGCTAAATTCTCGAAAGCCGCCGTCCGTCTGATTTGTCTTTCACTGCTCCTTCCCGCTCAATTCAATTCCGCGTTCGCGCAGTCGAAAGCGAAAAGCTCTACGCGGAAGGCCCCGGGCAAGACCGCCGCGGGCACGCTGCTGCCAAACGGCTGGACGCTGACGCCCGAAGGCGCGCAGGTTCCTACGAGCGACCTGCCGCTCAATATGGTCTTGAGCAACGACGGCCGCTATCTGCTCGTGACGACCAACGGCAATGGCGATCAAACGATTAACGTGATTGACCTGCGCCAGGGGGAGAGCGCGCAGACCGTGACGGTGAAAAAATCCTGGCTCGGCCTGGCCTTCGCGCCCGACGGCAAGCGGTTCTTCGTCTCGGGAGGCGACGACAACGAGGTGATGGTTTTCGATTTCGCCAACGGGAAGGCCGAGCAATCGGGCAAGATCATTCTTGGCGGCGCGGATTATCACAAGCTCAACGACAGAGAGCGCGCCGACGCCCGCCGCAAAGGCCTCGGCGAATTCGCCTTCCCCGCCGGCATCGCCGCGACGCCGGACGGCAAGCGATTGTACGTGGCCGAAAACCTGACGCACAAAGTCGCAGTCGTCGATCTGGCGACTCAGCAGGTAATCACAAAGATCGCGGTCGGCGAATACCCTTATGATTGCGAAGTCTCCGGCGACGGCAAACGCGTTTATGTAAGCAATTGGGGGAGTCGAAGCGTCGCCGTGATTGACGCCGCCGGCAATCAGGTCGTCAACAACATTCCGGTCGGCGACCACCCGAACGATCTTGAGCTGACGCGCGACGGCAAAACGCTCTATGTCGCCAACGCCAACAGCAACACAGTCTCCGTCGTTGACACCGCGCAGATGAAAGAGATCGAAGCCATTTCGACCGCGCTCCATCCGAAATCGCCCATCGGCAGCACGCCTAACGCCGTAGCGCTCTCGCCTGATGAAAAGACGCTCTACATCGCGAACGCCGACAACAACGACGTGGCCGTCATAGACGTGGCCAAACGCGGCAATAGCGAAGTCGAAGGCTTCATTCCGACCGGCTGGTATCCGACTTCCGTGAGGGTCAGCAAAGACGGCAGACAAATCTTTGTCGCCAACGGCAAGGGCGTCGCTTCGGCCGCCAACCCGCAAGGACCGTCCCCGTATAAAGGGCGCACGCCGCAATACATAGGCAGCATGCTGAAAGGCGCGGTATCGCTGATCAATTTGCCGGCGAAAGCCAAACTCTCCCAGCTCACTCGCCGAGTTTACGCCAATTCGCCCTACACCGACGAGATGTTGAAAGCCGCGCGCGCGCCTAAAGAGAAGACCGCCATCCCCGTTCGCGTCGGCGCCCCTTCTCCGATCAAACATGTGATCTACGTGATCAAGGAGAACCGCACTTACGATCAGGTGCTGGGCGACATGAAAGAGGGCAACGGCGACCCGAGCCTCTGTCTCTTCGGCGAAGACATCACGCCGAATCAGCATGCGCTGGCGCGCGAGTTCGTATTGCTAGACAACTTCTACGTCGACGCCGAGGTCTCGGCCGACGGTCACAACTGGTCGATGGCGGCTTACGCCACCGATTACACAGAAAAGACCTGGCCGACGAACTATTCCAATCGCGGTCGAACCTACGATTACGAAGGCAGTAGGAAGATCTCGCGTCCGACGAAAGGTTACATCTGGGACCATTGCAAGGCCGCGGGCGTCAGCTATCGCAGCTACGGCGAATTCGTCGGCGTGCGTGATGTGAAAATCGACGGGGGAGGAGGACAGGAGGCGACCGAGGGGGCGCTGCGAGCGCGGCGCGAAAACTATACGAACGAAGACGCGCTCATAGGCCATTTCAGCCCGACCTTCCCGCCGTACAACCTCGAAATTCCCGACAACACGCGGGTTGACCGGTGGCTGGAAGAGTTCCGCGAATACGAAAAGAACGGCAATCTGCCCCGGTTCCAGATCGTGCGCCTGGGAAATAATCACACTCAGGGCACGCGCCCCGGCGCGCTCACGCCCCGCGCGCACGTGGCCGAAAACGACTTCGCGTTGGGACGTCTGGTCGAGACCGTCAGCCACAGCAAATATTGGGCGACAACGGCGATCTTCGTGCTCGAAGACGATGCCCAGAACGGTCCCGACCACGTCGACGCGCACCGCTCCATCGCCTTCGTCGCCAGCCCGTACACAAAGCGCGGCCACGTCGATTCGACGATGTACACGACCTCCGGAATGCTGCGCACGATGGAATTGATACTCGGCATACCGCCGATGAGCCAGTATGACGCCGCCGCGACGCCGATGTTCAACAGCTTCACTGACAAAGCCGACCCGACTCCGTTCAAGCATCGGCCGGCAAGCTACGATCTGACCGAAAGAAACGCTGTAAACGCGCCGGGCGCGCAGCAATCGGCCGCCTGGGATTTCAGCAAGGAAGACACGCTGCCCGACATCGAATTCAACGAGGTCATCTGGATGTCTGTGCATGGGGCGAAATCACGAATGCCAGCGCCCGTTCGCAGCGCGTTCGTCCGCGCCATCGAAGACGACGATGACGATGATGGAGACAAAAACCGCGAGAGGAAGAGACGGAGAGACAGAGCGACGGGGCGACGGGGAGACAGGGCGACGGGGCGATAGAAGGATAGAG
>DATEMG010000670.1:0-9269 GCA_035275805.1 Blastocatellia bacterium | reverse complement strand
TGGCCTGTTCGGAGGTGATCTGCGCGCGCCCGTCAACTACCGTCCCTTTCAGGTTCGACGCCGACGCGTTCGTCAAGCCGGTTCCTCCGGCGGCGCCCGATCGCGCCTGCGCCTGAGCTATTGAAAAGTTCCACTCGCCTTTACTCGCGCCGGCGCCGAACGCGGTGTTGAGGTCGCGCGCCTTGACCTCATTGAATTCGCTCTGCCCGGCCTTGAGGCGTTTGACGCCGGCTTTTTCGGAAGTGAACAGCGCCTGGCCGTCGAAGATTGTCCCGCTCAGCTTCGACGCCGACGCGTCGGTGAATTCGATCTCTCCGGCGACGCCCGACCGCGCCTGCGCCGTCGAGCTTGAGAAAGTCCATCGGCCTTTCCCCTTGCTCGATTCATAAATCGCGCTGGCGTCGCGCAGCTTAATCCCACTGAGTTCGTTCCGCCCGGCTTTGCTAAATTTGCCAGCTTTGCCAAATTTGCCAGCTTTGCCAAATTTGCCAAATTTGATAGACGCGACCGTCACCTGATCCGAGGTAATTCGCGTTTGCCCTTTAACGATCGTCCCTTTCAGGTTTGACGCCGTCGCGTTCGTGAGTTCGACGCCCCCGACTGTGACCGAGCGCGCCCGCGCCTGGCCGGTCGAAAAAGTCAATCGTCCGTCCTGCGAATCGAGGCGAGCGCGCTCAACCTGCGCGTCGCGGACCGTGACGCCGTATACGCCCAGTTCGTCAGAACCCGCCTGCCCGCTGGCGCTCCATCGCGCTCCATCGCCTTCGATCCGCCCGTTAAAGCTCGCCAAGCCTTTGAGAGAGAACTTCGGCGCGGCGCCGGGAGCAGAGCCGTTCGCTACCGCTCCAGGCGCCGTACCGACGGGTATGATACCGGGAGCGGTAGCGAGCGGGCGCCCGGCTCCAGGCGCCGTACCCGGCGGCGCGAATTGCGGGAAAACATCTTCGAGCCAGCCCCAAGCGCGCGCATCCAACTGGTAGCGCGGCGACCGCCAGTCATCCAGCCGTCCTGACGTCGTCACTTCGCCCAGAGGAGACCGCAGCGCAAGCCGCTCGATCTCCGCGCCCGATTCCGCCACACGCCCGATGAATTCGACCGATTCGATCGCCATTTTGTGGCCGCTGTGGGTGAGTGAGCCTTGTCCCGAAGCCAATCGCGCGCCGATTTCCGGCGGATCGGGGCCTTCGACCGGGCGCGCTTCTCCGGTCAGGTCGGGCAGATAGACTTGCAGGTCGCGCTTTCGATCGATGAAATGGACCGCGCCTTTGTTTAGCGATCCGGCCAATCTCGAATAATCGAAAGTGATGCGGCGGCGGAGCGGTGAAGGCCGGCGCAGCCCCTGGAAGTTGGACTGACCTTGCTCGTCGAAGACAACCCACAGATCGACCGCGTCAATCTCCAGACTGTCGAGGACGATTTCGCGACGCAAACGGAACGCGAATCGGTCGCGGATCGTAAAGGAGGTTCTGGCGCGGCTTATCGTGGCGATGAGTTGACCGGTCTGTCGATTGAAGAGTTTTACGTCGCGAAGCGTGACCGCGCCGGAGCCGAACTCAGGTTCGACCTTTTCGATCTCGGCGCGCATCCCGTAGGCTTCGATCGCCTTCTCGATCTCGATTGCGAGATATCGGTTGAACTTTTCAGAGCGAAGATAGAGGAGCGCGATCAGGGCGGCGATGACGGCGAGCGCGATCAGGCCCAGCGCCGAATACTTAAACAGCCGACGCCGCGTGAATCGGCGCGGACGCAGATCTTCCGTCCTGGCGCTCATCCGTGAATCTCAAGTCATTTGTCATTGTTCATTTGTCATTGTTTATTTGTCATTGATCGTCAGTATCTGGCGCTGATCATTGGCCGAACGTAAACAAATAACAAACGACCGGTGACCGACGACAAATGACAAATGAACAACGACAAATGACAAATGAACAATGACAATTTTATGTCCCCTTTGCCTTGGTCGTACGTCCGCCTTTCCTGGTTTCCTCTTCGATCAGTTCCTGTACGCTTCTTCCCGAACGAATCGCTCGTTCGGCCAGTTCGGCCGCGCCCATAAAGCCGAGTTCTTCGTTATACAGCGTGGCCAGCCCGACGGTGTTCTCGGCGTACCAGCGGCAGCGCTCGCGGTCGGCGGTGACGCCGCGAACGCATTTTTTGTCGAAAGTTTTCACCGCGTGGGTCATGACATCCAGCGATTCCAGAAGCGCGTACGCGACGTAGGGCATCATCACGTTCAATTCGAGCTGGCCCGCCTCGCCACACATCGCTACGGCCACGTCATGGCCGATGACATGGAAGCAGACCATGTTGACCATCTCGGGCACGGACGGGTTGACCTTGCCGGGCATGATCGAAGAACCGGGCTGAACGGCCGGCAACTCGATCTCGGCCAGCCCCGTGCGCGGGCCTGAGTTGAGCAGCCGCAGATCATTCGCAATCTTGCCCATCTCCACGGCAAGGCCGCGCAGCGCGCCCGACAAGGCGACGAAATCGCCCAGGCTCTGCATCGATTGAAACCGGTTGAGCGCTTCGGTGAGCGGCAGGCCTGTGATCTCACCCAATCGTTTGACCGCCAGGCGTGCGTAATCGGGATGCGCGTTGTGGCCGCCGCCGACAGCGGTTCCACCCAGCGGGACTTCGAGCAGCGGCGCCCCGGCAACGCGCAGGCGATCGGACGCGCGTTCGATATTGCCGGCGTAACCGTCGAATTCGTCGCCCAGCGTCATCGGCATGGCGTCGTGCAGGTGCGTGCGGCCCGATTTTTTCACGTCCCGGAACTCGTCGGCTTTTTCATGGAGCGAGCGCGCGAGTTGATCCAGCGCGGGAACGAGTTCGCCGAGCAGCCTTAGGCAGGCGACGCGCATGGCCGTAGGCATGGCGTCGTTGGTGGATTGCGACTTGTTGACGTGATCATTCGGATGCAGCCGGGAGTAGTCGCCGCGGCGCGATCCGAGCAGCTCCAGCGCGCGGTTGGCGATCGCCTCGTTGACGTTCATGTTGTACGAGGTGCCCGCGCCGGCTTGGAAGACGTCGAGCTTGAATTGATCATAATGTCGTCCGGTGATGAACTCGTCGGCGGCGCGGGAGATGACATCGCCGATCTCGCGCGTGATCACGCCAGTCTCCATGTTCGCCTCGGCGGCGGCCTTTTTGATCTCGGCGAAGGCCGTAATCAGCGCCGGGTTTACGCGCAGCAGGCTGATCCGGAAGCTGTCGAGCGCCCGTTTGGTCTGAATGCCATATAGCGCGCCGGCGGGCACGCGCGCTTCGCCCAGCGGATCGCGTTCGATGCGGAATTGCTCTTCGGCTTTGTTCATATACGACGTCCGTTGACGCGTTTGGCTTCCACACGACTTGTCATATTCGAATGCACGCCTGTACCGGCCGTGTCCGTATCAACCCAACTCGATTCGGGCGCCGGGGCCGATTCGATCTCACCTGTTTGCGGGCGCGTAAAAGACCAGCATCAACAGCGCGACGATCAGCAATAAGTGAATCAGATTTCCGAACAGGCCGATGATTAGTCCGTAAAGCCACAGTAATAAAAGTATCCCCACAACCGTCAACATTTTGTTTCTCCAAATAAGGCTTATAGGACTTATAAGACTTATGGGACTTAATAGAATTTAGAAAGTCCCATAAGTCCTAAAGGTCCTATAAGTCCTATAGGTCCTATTTAGAAATGGCCGCAATAATTGTGCCTTAATAGATCAACCGGGATCGCCTTCTTCTGTATGGCCTTTATCCAATGTGTATTGAGACAGGGCGCCTGTCTTTTCGCCATACAACATCGAACGCTGGCGCACATTAGACGAAAGCCTTAGGCAAAGTTCCGGATGTGATTCCCCACAGGCCGTCCGCGAGCGCGCGATTTGTTGAACTCAACACGAAACTATCTGGCCTCATTAGGTTTAGTGTCGCCCGCCGGAGTTTGGGATTCCTTTAACTGCGGTGACTCTGTCTAGCTGCGCCAGTCGCCGCCGAACAATGGCCTGATACTGCCCGGTAACAATATATGTAATTGTGGCCTGCGCCTTGCTTTAACTACGAATGGATAAAGACATAAGTGAAGCATGCCGAAAGGAAAGAGAGAGTGGATGATTCGAGAAGGAGATTTCGGAGACGAATAGTTCCTCTCTCTGCCGAATCGGAGAGGCTGTTTGAGATGAAGCGGAGCGGATGCGAAGCAACCTCAAACAGCCTTCTCTGATCTTCAAACGGCGGTTCCAAGTAGAGAAAAGGCATAATCGAAACGCGAAGAGGTAAACGAGATGAATCGAACGGAACATGAAGGAGAATTCGAGATCGGGCGGATGAGTGAGCGCGAAAGAGGGATAGATTATTCGCGCGCTACAGGAGTGCCAGAAGAGGGGAGGCAGCGTGATTCGATTTTCAAACAAATCAGAACAACAGCGGCCGACAAGTTACAGTCGGCGGCGGAAACGCTTCATCAGAAGGCTGATAGATCTGGTCAGTCGACCGAAGTCTCGGCCATGGGGCATCGCGCCGCCGATTGGCTGGAACGCTCGGCTGACTACTTGAGTGAGATGGAGCCCCAGCGGGTGAAGTCCGACATCGAGAATCAGGTGCGCCGCAATCCGGGACGCAGCCTCCTTATTGCGGGCATAGTCGGGCTGGCGCTAGGCGGCCTGCTTCGGAGAAGATAAGTGTAATGGCTCTCCGGGAAACATCTGACGGTGATGGGGCATATGGGACCTATGGTACTCATACGACTTATGGGACCAATGGGGGTATATCCTCAAATAGATTCCGTAAGTCGTATAAGTCCCATAGGCCCCATATGCCCCATGTAATGGATGATCTGACGGAGATAGGCGTGAGGCGCGAATCCTGGGGAGAATTGATTGGAGAATTGGCCGGCCAATTAGTCGGTCTGGCGCGTGACGAGGTCGCGCTCGCGCGGAGCGAATTAGAGCAAAAACTAAAAACGGTTCAGTCAGCGGCGGCAGTCGTCGCAATCGGGGTGATAGTCGCACTGATTGCGACGCTGTCGGTTTGCGCCGCAGTCATCATTGCGCTGGCTGAATACGTGGGGCCCTGGCAGTCTGCCCTTATTGTAGGGCTAATCCTGGGTATGGCTGCCGGGGTCACTATTTTAATCGGCGTCAGCAGGTTCAAACGAACAAGCCTTAGACCTGAGAAAACAATCGAGACTCTCGAGGAGAACAAAGAATGGCTGAAAGACCTGACCTAACCTCGGCTCCCTCTTCTTTCCGGCAAGAGGAGGGGCAGGGACGAGATGTGATTTCTGACGCCGAACGCAGCGCGGAAGAGATTCGTCAAGACATCGCGGCCCGGCGCGAATCGATCACCGATACCGTGGACAGGTTGAGTGATCGCTTTCAACAGACTTTTGACTGGAGAGCGTACGTCTCCGATTATCCTCTGGCGGCTCTGGGCGTAGCCGCGGGTCTGGGTTTTCTCGCCGCCAGAATCATCAAGCCCCGTCCGTCTGCGGGCAGACGCATCAAGAACGCCCTGGCCTTCGGCATCGAGGATCTGGCCGGCCGCTTCCATCATCAACTCGAAAACGTGGCGCCGCATAGGTCAGGCTCTGGTCTGGGCGGGACGGTGAAAGCGGCGCTGACCGGGTTGGTTACCAAAGCGGCGACAGATTACTTGCAGAACAGATTTGTTGACCGACATACCGGTCATTATGAAAATCGCAACGAATGGGGCTTATAGGGCTTATGGGACTTAGCAAGACCTGAAGACCCAATAAAGTCCCACAAGCCTAATAAGTCTCATTCACATCAGGGGAAAAGCCTTATGAGCAGGAGAGCGGCGAGGGGGCCGCGAATGAAGCGTGTCCTGACCCGATTATTGTTTGGGTGTTTGCGGCCACGGCGCTCTCCTGCTCCGCCAGTCTAGACTTTCTTTCCGTTCTTATTCGAGGCGCGGTCGCGAGTAACCGCGCCGCTGTTGTTAAATTACTGACACAAGATGTCTCAAGATAACTATTGATCCCCTTGATTCTTCGCGCCCGGTTGCGCGCGCGTCATACAGCGTTCGATCCATTGCAGCCCTGCATTAGGAGTCCCCTTACAAGAGGATCGATGACCGCTTAAATGCGGTCGTCAGGTTAGGTCACACGATATATGAACGCACAGTATCGGTTCAGTCTGATCCATGTATTGGGACTGCTTACGTTTGCAGTGGGGGTGATCGTCATTGTCATGGCCTGTTTGGTGATAGCGAACTGGATGTTCGGCTTTGACGTTTTCACATTATTAAATCGCTCCAGGGCGCCTCTCGGGATAACCCCGGACGCCGCGCTTTGCTTCATCCTGTGTTGGGTTTCGCTGTGGGTGTTACGTGAATCCACATGGAAGTTATCTGAGGGGCCGGCTGCCGGCAATGTTCTCCCCGACGCCAATCTGAGGCTCGCATCATTGATCAAGGAGCCGAATGCGGACAAGGCGTTCGGCGAGGGCTTCGCTCCGGAAGCAGGCAGGCAAGACGGGCAGCGCAAACAGGACGCTGGGGAGAAGGCGTCGGGCGTTGAACCTGGCAGGCAAGGGCGCCTGCGCTCTCAGGGCGTCGTCCTCGCGCAGTCCGGCGCCGTTGAGGGGAATTGGGTCGAACTGGGTAAGCTGGAAAAGAACGGCTCCGCTCGTGGGGTTCCGCGTCGTCTCGCTCAACTTTTCGCATCGGTCGCGGTTGTCATCTCCGTGTCCGTGCTCGCCGGATATATGTTCGGTCTCGACGCCTGGCCGGTGAGCGCCAGCGGATGGATTTCGCACTTAGGCGCGGCCTTGGGAGATTCGGGCTGGCAAGGAAGTTTTTCGACGCGGATGGCGCCGAGCGCCGCGTTCGCCTTCCTGCTCAACGGGGTCGCGCTGACGATGCTCGACGTCGAAACGCGCGGCGGGGCGAGACCGGCTCAGCATTTGGGGCTGATCGCCCTGTTCCTGTCAATGTTGGTCGCGCTCGGCCATGCCTATCAAACCTCGCCGTTCCAGAATTTCATCCTCGCCGAAGGCTGGCCCGAAATGACGACGCTGATGGCGATGATTTTCGTCGCGCTATCGATAGGAGTCGTTTGCGCGCGCCCCAGAAGTGGTCTGGTCTCGTTGCTGAGCAGCGCAAGCGCCGGCGGTTATATCGCGCGGCGTCTGGCGCCGGCGGCGATCGTGATTCCCGTGATCATCGGCTCGTCCGCGCTCCTCGGCGTCAAGGCCGGCTATTTCGAGGCGCCGTCCGCGGCGCTGCTGATCACGGTGGCGCCCATTCTGATTTTTCTGGGATTGATCTGGCGCAGCGCCGTACGATTGCGCGACGTCGAGGCCGATCGCACGTTGGCCGAAACGGCGCTCTGCAAAGCCTACTCCGACCTTGAACAACGCGTTAGCGAACAAGCGGCGGAGTTGAGGCGCGCCAACCAGGACGTCTGGGCCGAGATGATCGAACGCGAACGCGTCGCGGAGGAGAGTCATGAGGGATTGACCGAACGCATGCGGATTGAGACGCGGCTGCGTGAAAGCGAAGGTAGGTTCAGGCTGATGGTCTCGTCCGCCCCGGCGATGATCTGGGTCTCGGACGCCGACAAGGTCTGCAACTTCTTCAACAAGAACTGGCTCGATCACACGGGCCGGACGCCGACTTTCATGGCGCCGATCGTGGAGAACGGATGGGCTGAAGACATCCATCCGGAGGATGTCGGGCGTTGCCTCAAGATTTACGACGAGGCCTTCGAAAACCACCGGGAATGCGCCATGGAATACCGGCTGCGGCGGCATGACGCCCAGTATCGCTGGATCTTCAATCGCTGCGCGCCGCTGTTCGATTCTGACGGGGTTGACGGGGCTGACGGCGCTAAGCGGGTGTTTGTCGGGTACATCGGCTACTGTCTGGACATTCACGAGCGCAGGGAACTCGAAAGGCGGGTCGAGAATGAGCGCGACGAACTTCTGTCGCGTGAAAAGGTTCTGCGGGAAGAATCCGAAGACGTCAACCGCTTGAAGGACGAATTCCTGGCCACCGTTTCACATGAGTTGCGCGCGCCGCTCAACGCGATTCATGGCTGGGTGAAACTGCTGCGCGAGGGCCGCCTCAACCATGACGAAACCGCGCGCGCGTTGGAGATCATCGAACGGGGCGCCCGCGCGCAGAGCCGCATCATCACTGACCTGCTCGACGTCTCACGCATCATCACGGACAAACTGCGGCTGAACGCGCGGCCCATCCGGCTGGCGGTGGCGATCGAATCGGCGGTCGAATCGCTGCGCCAGGCCGCCGACGCCAAAGAGATCTCGATCGAGCTTGATATAGACGGTCAGGCAGGTCCGGTCGCGGGCGATTCCGACCGGATCCGCCAGATCGTGTGGAACCTGGTTTCAAACGCGATCAAATTCACTCCCGACCGAGGACAGATCCAGGTGAAGTTGGAACGCGTGGGGAATAATGTCGAGATCGCGGTCAGCGACACGGGCGTCGGGATAGTCCCTGGCTTTCTGCCGTTCGTCTTCGACCGTTTCCGCCAGGGCGACGGATCGAGCACACGCCGGCAGGGAGGGTTAGGGCTCGGACTGGCGATAGTGCGCCGCTTGACGGAGATGCACGGCGGCAGCGTACATGCGCAAAGCCCCGGACCCGATCAGGGCGCGACCTTTGTCGTCAAGCTGCCGCTCATCGCTCAGGCGTCTGATGAGACCAATGAGGCTTATGAGGCTAATGAGACCTATGTGACCCCCATGTCCCAGGCGCCTTATACGACCGACGCGTCCCATGCGTCAGACGCCGTAGATCAGGCGCCGGAACTCGACGGGTTGCGAGTCCTGGCGGTCGATAACGATTCGGACGCGCGGGATTTGATCAAAACCATTCTCACTCAATACGGGGCTGTTGTGGAGACAGCCGGTTCAACCAGTCAAGCGCTGACTTTCTTCGAACGGCCCGAAGAATGGCAGCCGGAATTGTTGATCTCCGATATAGAAATGCCGGAGGCCGACGGCTATCAGTTGATTCGTCAATTGCGGGAGATGGAGTCGCGTCGCGGCAGACGGGCGCCGGCCATCGCCCTGACAGCATACGCGCGGACTGAAGACCGCCTGCGATCACTCTCCGCCGGATTTGATATGCACGTGACAAAGCCTGTGGAGCCTATGGAGTTACTCACTATAGTCGCCAGTCTGACCGGCAGGCTGAGCAGGCCGCGCAATCTTTACAAGACAGATAACATCGCCAGGAGTATGGCCGGCGACTTGGCCGGACAGGAAGCAAGATAATGAGAGTTCAACTTCGCAGCC
>DATEMG010000669.1:0-4849 GCA_035275805.1 Blastocatellia bacterium | reverse complement strand
CGCGAGTAAACAACTCGCGCCACACTAGGCGCATTTATTTTTCAAAGACCATCCAATCCGGGAGAGCTGTTCGAGTATTTTTTATAGACGCCTAGCGGGAGCATTTCTTTCACCAATAGTTCAGTGTATATTAGGCCCCGTCTCAACATAACAGTTTTGGCTTCAGGTGCCTGTCGCTGTTTCTTAGGCAACAGGAGAATAGGGAAGCGGGTGAAACTCCCGCACGGTCCCGCCACTGTGAAAGCCTTTTGAATCTTTTCCTCTCCAATCTTGCGCCACTGCGTGAAAGCGTGGGAAGGCTTTGAAGGAAAAGACACGTCGTTTGTATGCGGCGTAAAGGCTTAAGTCAGGAGACCTGCCTGAAATTCGGTCGTGTATGTGAACTCTTCGCGGATTGAGAGAGGGCGACATCTTGCTGAACCTATTTTATACCTCCAACTTCAGACATCACTCCATATCAGAAGTGCGAAGTTCATCTGCGTTTGATCTCCAAAACTGATTGGTGGGCTTACCGCCGATCGTCATCAATACGCGTCCGGGCTCGATCCGGGCTTTTCCTGAGCTTTTGGGGTCAGGCAATGATTGTCTTCATTTCCGCGGCCGCGACCGAGCGACAAATGGTCGCCGCCGCGTCAAAGAGCTTGCCAGATGGGTTTCCTGCGGTACGGGCGCTGGACAGCGCTAAACTGCAATCGGACGACGAGATCGGCGCACTACTGGCTGACGTGGGCGAGGCGCCGGTTGTCTTCGTGGTTCGAGTGCTTGGCGGAAAAAGTTATTTTGAACGTGGGTTTGCGCGGCTGCGAGACTTTTGTCGCGGGCGCAACCGTTATTTAATCGCGTTGCCGGGAGATCAGAACCCCGACGCCGAATTGGACGCCATCTCCAACATCCCGCTGGCAGTGGCGGCCAAGGCCTTTCAATACGCCCTGGCGAGTGGAGTAGAGAATTACAGGAATCTGCTTCGCTATCTGTCCGACATATTCCTTTCCACGACATTCGGCTTCGATGGTCCCGCGTCGATGCCCGACGCGGGGCTGTATCATCCGGACGCAGGCGATCGCGCGGCTTGCGCGAACCTGGGCCTCGCGGAATTCCAGCATTGTTACTGGCGCGAACATCAGCCCGCCATCGGAATTCTGTTTTATCGCGCATATTGGCAGAGCGGAGACCTGGCGGTCGTGGACGAACTGGCGCGCGAGATCGAAGCGCGCGGCTACAACATCCTGCCCGTGTTCTGCTACAGCCTTCGCGAAGAGTCGGTCAAAGCGTCTTCAGCCAACATCTTTTCCAAATACTTCGTGAATGACACGGGACCGACCGTCGATTGCGTGATCAGTCTGTTCAGCTACGCCGTCGCGGAACTCTTGCGCGAAGAGAGAACCACCACGGCCGGCGGTCGGATGGCGGACTTCCTGGGGACGCTTGCAATCCCTTTCGTTCAAGCGATCACTACTTCGCTGACCATTTCAGACTGGCAAGAAAGCGCGGCGGGTTTGCCGCCCTGGGACGCCGCCACGAAGGTCGTCATGCCGGAATTCGACGGGCGCATCATCGGCCCTGTTGTAGGGTTCCGTAAGCAGTGTGAGAACGGTAAAGCGGCCTCCGACACGGAGTCCTGCACAATCGGCCTCGCCGACCGCATTCGGGCATGCGTCGATCTGGCGACGCGCTATTCCGTTCTGCGTCGGAAGCCTAATGCCGACGGCTTCAAATCGGATGCGGAAGGAACGCGACTCAACGTCGCCGGATGAAACGCCCGAAGACAGCGCTCCGGCGGCGGGAGAAAAAGTCTTCGCCATTGGCGAGGGATTCGATCTGGCGCGGATGATGACGCTTCGGCAAAGGCGCAACACAAAGGCGGTTGTCTTTGGCAAAGGTTTATTCGCCGCCGCGCGCCGCGCGGGGCAGATGGTGCGAGCGGCGGCGCCGCGCGCTTCGGAAAAACTGGACCTGGCGGTTGAAGCGACGATCCGCGCCGCCGCGCTCGACACACTGAAAGATGGCGCGAGCGGCGCACAACGCTTGAGCATTCGCGCGCCACACTGGCGCCATAAACAGCGGCGCATTCGCTCCCGTAATTTGATTCTGTTGTTGGTGGACGCTTCCGGCTCGATGGCGGCTATGGAACGAATGCAGGCCGCGAAAGGCGCGATCTGTTCGCTGTTGGAGGATTCATATCGGCGGCGCGACGTGGTGGCGCTGATCGCCTTTCGCGGCGAAACCGCGGAGGAACTCCTGCCGCCAACGCGCAGCGCGGTATTTGCCTATCGCAGGCTGGCGCGGCTTCCAACCGGCGGCAGAACGCCGCTAGCCGAAGGGCTGAAGCGGGCGCGTCTAGTCATTGAACGGCAGGCGCGCAAAGGCGAACACGCGCAGCCATTTTTGGTAGTCGTGACGGACGGTCGCGCTACCGCGCCGGAAACGGGAGCGTTTGAAGCCGCGCTGGCCGAGGCGGCTTTGCTGCGCCGGATGCAGGTCAAAGGATTGTGCGTTGATATGGAAGCTGGACGGTTGCGCTTCGGACAGGCGCGCACGTTGGCTCAAATTCTGAATGCTGGCTATGCGCATTTTCAGGAGCTGCCCTCGAAAGACTGGGGGCGTGTGATTCGTGAATGGGTTGCGGCTGAACATCAAGCCGGAGTCACTGCGACTTACTAAATAATCTAAGTTTTTAGTGTTTCCTGTGGAGCTTCAAATGCGTGTACAGATGGCCTCCTGTACGGTACCGGGAGCGCTACCGCTCGCGGTACTGACTCGTCGTCTCAACAATTTTATGAGCGCATTGTTGACAGCGCAAAACATCTCATTCGCTTACGACGGCCGGCCGGTTCTGAAAGAAGTCTCGCTGGCCGTCGAGGCGGGCGAATTCGTCGGTCTGATCGGCGCGAACGGGAGCGGCAAAACGACCTTGTTACGCGCGCTGCTCGGATTGCTCAAGGCTTCGGGGGAGGCTCGACTGTGCGGCGATCCGCTCTGGACTCTCGACCGGCAAGAGATCGCCAGGCGCGCCACAATGGTCCATCAGGATACGCGCGTGGATTTCGCCTTCACTTCGCGCGACATCGTGGCGATGGGGCGCACGCCTTATCTGGGGCGCTTCAAACCTGAAGGCGCCGTCGATAAGGAGGCCATTGCCCGAGCGATGCGTGAAACGGGGACAACAGAATTGGCCGAACGGCCAGTAACGGAGCTTTCGGGTGGCGAGAGGCAGCGCGTCCATCTCGCCCGCGCGCTGGCGCAAGAGACACGAGTTATTTTGCTGGACGAGCCGACCGCAAATCTCGATCTGGCGCATCAGTTTGAAGCGCTCGAACTCGTTCGCGGATTTACTCGCGCCGGCGGAGCGGCGCTGGCGGCGATTCACGACCTGACCCTGGCTTCACGATTCTGTGACCGGTTGTTGCTATTGTCGGGAGGCGAGATTGTGGCCGCCGGCGCGCCCGCCGTAGTCATCACCGAAGAGAGCCTCGAAAAGTATTTTGCGCTGCGCGCGCGCGTAAAACGTGACGATGAGACAGGGGCGATGATCGTTCACCCCATGGCCGCAAGCACGTCATCAGTATATTGAGGTCATTTCATTGACCGGCGTTTGAATCAATGTCGAAAGGCAATCCAATGACATCTCCTGTTTCACGACCCTTGAATAAAAGGAGTAAAGGCTCGGCGGTATACGTCGCCGTGACCATAGCGATGCTGGCGCTGGTGGTCGCCGGAATCGAAATTACGCGGCGGCTGAAAGCCCCTGCGGACGCCGTCACCGCAGTCCCGGCGGCCGCGAAGCCGTTCCCGCGCGAGTTGCGCGACGCAAAAGGCGAGACGCTCATTCTTCCACGCGAGCCGCAACGCATCGTCTCGCAGACGCTCGGCACGGATGAGATTCTACTCGCCATCTGTCCCACGGAACGGGTCGTCGCCCTGAGCAATCTAGCCGAGGACGGGAATTACAGTAACGTCGTCGAAGAGGCGCGTCAGATTCCAAACAGGACAACGCAGGGGCCGGAGCAGATTTTGCAGTTCAAGCCCGACCTGATATTCGTCGCCAGTTACAGCCTCGCCGAGACCGTCGAATTGCTCAAGGCTTCCAAGGCGCCGGTCTTCCGGTTCGCTAATTTCGATTCCATCGCGGATATCAAATCGAACATCCGCACGGTCGGCTACGCCACGGGGACGGACGCCGCTGCGGAAAAACTTATCGGGCGGATGGACGCGGACCTTGCCGCTGTCCGCGCGCGCATTCCCAAAAGTGAATTTCCCCCCCGAGTGATGTCCTATGACAAACTGGGTTATACCGCAGGCTCGAACACGATCTTTGACGACGTCGTGCGCGCCGCGGGCGCCGTCAACATCAGCGCGGAACAAGGGATCAAAGGCTTCGCCAAGATCAATTCTGAAAAGATACTCGAATGGCAGCCGGACTTTCTGATTATGGGCGCAAATAGGGGCAAGGAAAAAAACGTGAGCGACCACTTGCTCGAAGACCCGGCGGTCGCGACCAGCAAGGCCGGACGCGCCAAGCGCATTATCGTCATCGACAACCGGCGTTTTCTGACCGTCTCACATCACGTCGTGCGCTTCGTCGAGGATTTGGCAAATGGAATTTATGGCAGCCGAAAGTAAAGCAATCGAAGCGCCCCGCTCCCATATCGAGCGGGTCTCGCGCGGCCTTTTCACACATCGGGTCGGCGGGTACTTTGTCGTCGTTACGATCGTGTTGCTCGTCGCTTTCATCGCCGGGATCGCCATCGGGAGCGCACCCGTGGCCGCCGCAACCGTAGCGCGCGTCCTGGCGTTTCATTTATTCCCGGAAGGGATAATTGACGTCAGCGACATCCCCGAGCCTCATCAG
>DATEMG010000668.1:0-2740 GCA_035275805.1 Blastocatellia bacterium | reverse complement strand
TTTAATTCCATCCATCCCTCCTAAAAGACCTCCCCTTAGCGCCTTAGCGCCTTTGCGAGAAACAGGCTTGCTCATTTAGGCGGCGGTTCTCGCCAAGGCGCAAAGGCGCTAAGGGAGGCCTTCTACTATGATTCTGCGGCGACCGCGGCGATCAGCGCTTTGATGTACCCGAAAGTGAAGGCGAACGCCTGTAGGCCTTGCGGGTCGCCGGCGATCTTGGGCACGTGGTCGGGCATGATCATCCCGTCGTAGCCGATCTCTTTGTAAACCCGCATGGCCTTCAGCATGTCTACGTCGCCGTCGTCAATGAACGTCTCCTGGAAATTGAGGAAACGCCCTCGGATGTTGCGGAAATGAACGTTGAAGATTTTCCCGCGCCGGCCGAAATAACGAATGACATCGAAGATCTCTTCGCCCGGATTTTGCAGCATCTCCGAGACCGTCCCCTGGCAGAAATTCAGCCCGTGATATTTGCTCGGGACGATCTCGATGAATCGCTTCAACCCGGCGACATTGCCGAGAACGGTATGGACGCCGCGATAGCCTTTATCCAATGGCATTCCGGGGTCGTGCGGGTGACAAGCCAATCGCACTTTGTACTCTTCCGCCACCGGAATGACTCGCTTCAGGAAGTAGGCGATGCGCTCCCAGTAGACCTCGTCGTTGACCGGCCCGGCTTCGGTCAGCGGCGGTTCCTGTTTGGCTTTGTCATAAACGAAGGTGCTGTAATCGGCCCCACCGCGGCCTTTAGTCGGTTCGGTGCGCACTACGCCTAGGACGCTCATGTTGTATTTCAACGCTGGGATTCCGGCCCGCGCCGCGTTGCGGATCATCTGGCAGATGTCGTCCATTTCGCGGTCGCGCTCGGGACTTTTGCCGAGCATGATGTTCGGGTTTTCGGCCCTCGTGATGTAGGCCGAACTCAAAGGCAGCGGGACCATCTCCAGCTTGATGCCGAACGATTCGATGCGCTCGCGCAGTTTCGTCAGACCTTCGACCGACCAGTTCTCGTCGAACTTGCGCGATGGAAGAGCGCTGCAAATGTTGTTCACCCCGAAGGCCGCCAGGAGCGTCAGGATTTCATTGGAGGAGTAATGCTGGTGACCGACCTTCATCGCGACCTTACGCGGCGCGGTGTTCGTATCGGGTCGGTTTGCGGCGGCGCCTTGAGAGGCGACAAGCGATTCCGCCAGCGCGCCCGCCGTGATTCCCATCCCAGTCAAGCTCACAAATTTTCTGCGATGCATCGTGTTCTCCTAGGACTGATTTCAATTGCCTGTAAGAGAAAGTGCGCTTCGGTACTGACGGGAGCGGTAGCGACCCCCGCGCCAGTGACCCGGTCGCTACCGCTCCCGTCAGTACCGCTTCGGCGCCAAGAAGCCTCAAATCAAATCCCAAGGCTTCCGCGCTTTGCGCCCGAGCAGTTTCGACGCCGCGGCGTCATTGACGAAATCTTCTTTCGCCGCGTCCCACACGAGTTTTCGCTTCGTTTTGTATGCGATGTTGCCAATATGAGGAACGGTGGTCGAGCGGTGGCCAGTCTCGACGTCGGCGTTCGGCGTTTTACGCGAGCGCAGGCATTCGATGAAATTTGCGGCGTGCAGTTCTGTGGCGTCTTTCGATTGCGCGCGCTTCGCCTCCATCCGGTAACTCACGACGGGTCTGGTTCTTTCGCGGGCGGTGCGAGCGGCCCTGGTCGGCTCCGGGTAGATCTCGAAGCCGATGCGGTCGGCGAAAAGCGCTCCATTCGTGCCGTAATAAGCCTCGCCGTGCGGGCGGTCGTCCTTGCCGCGCATCTGGTAATAACTCATCTCCGGCGTGCGGCCGCCGAGGCCGTGCGCATTCAGATTGCAGGCTTCGTAGCTGAGGATGAAGCTCGCGTATTCGTATGTCGCCTGCAACACGTCCGGCATCTCGCCCGCATCCTTCAACGTAAATCTGCCGCCGGTCGCGCTGACGCTGCGGGGGGCCTCGACGCCCATCACCTGATGCACTGTGTCGAAGCGGTGCGTGCCGAAATCGGTGAGCGTGCCTCCGGCGTAATCCCAGAACCAGCGGAATGATCCGAGGAATCGGGCGCGGTTGAACGGGACTTTCGGCGCGGGGCCTAGATAGAGATCCCAATCGAGACCTTCGGGCGGCGCGCCATCGGGTTCGCGCCCGATGCCGTCGGGCGTCAGGTTGCTGTAGTTCCAAACGCGCACCATGCGCACTTCGCCGAGTTCGCCCGATTTGATGATGCGCTCGACCTCGCGGTAATGCGGGGCGGAGCGATGCTGCGTGCCCGCCTGCACTATGCGCTTGTGTTTTCGGGCCGCCGCGACCATCGCGCGTCCCTCCTTGACGTTGTGCGCAAGCGGCTTCTCGACGTAAACGTCCTTGCCAGCCTCGCAGGCCATGACCGTCGGGATCGCGTGCCAGTGATCGGGCGTGGCGATGTGTACGGCGTCAATCTCTTTAAGTTCGAGCAGCCTTCTGAAATCTCCGAAGATCAGCGCCGCCGCGTTGAGTTGTTGTTTCGCACGCTCGGCGTTCGGCGCGTAAACGTCGCAAACCGCGCCGTATTCGACGCCCGAAACCTTCCGCATCAATTGCGCGACGTCCAGCCCGCGCCCGCCGCAGCCGATCAACCCGATCATGACGCGATCATTCGCGCCGATGACGCGTTTGGCCGAAATAGCCGTGGTTGACATCGCCGCCGTCGTCTGTTTGATGAACTCTCGTCTTCTCATATGTTTGT
>DATEMG010000667.1:0-4107 GCA_035275805.1 Blastocatellia bacterium | reverse complement strand
AGGTAGCCGCGAATCAACGGGCGGTTGAGTTCAAAGACGACGTCGGCGACTTGCGTGAAATTGATCGCCACGTCGACGCGCCCGCGCGAGAGCGCGGCCTGAATCATTTTTTTGAGCGGGATTTCGAGCGACGCCAGGTCTTGCGGAGCGCGCCAGTGAATGTCAAGAGTGCGATGGTTTACCGAGCGCATATCGACTATCACGGTAAAATTCTCCCCGCTCGCCGTCCCTTGTCCGTATCCAGTCATGCTTTTGAGCATATCTTCTCTTTTTCTTCTCCAGAAAATAGACAGAATTAACAGAATTGATCAGGATTGATCTCAGTCACAAAATCCTGATCAACCCTGTAAATCCTGTCTATTTTCATCGTTTTAGGGCGCCGCTAGTCGGATGAAAACGCCCCGCCAGCTGTCAATCGCCGGCCGTCGGCCATTTCCTCTTCGGCGAACTGCAGTTCATAAAGCCTACGGTAAACGCCGTCGAGCCTCATCAACTCGTGATGCGCGCCCATCTCGACGACGCGTCCGGCGTCCAACACGATGATGCGGTCGGCGCGGCGAATAGTCGAGAGCCTGTGGGCGATGACGATCGTCGTGCGACCGGCCATCAAATTATTGAGCGCCTGCTGCACCAGCATCTCACTTTCGGCGTCGAGCGCGCTGGTCGCCTCGTCGAGGATCAAAATTGGCGCGTTCTTCAGAATTGCGCGCGCGATCGCGATGCGCTGGCGCTGCCCGCCCGAAAGTATCAAGCCGCGTTCGCCGGTTACCGTATTGTAGCCTTTAGGCAGCTTGCTTATGAACTCTTCGGCGAGCGCCGCGCGCGCGGCCCGCCTGACCGCTTCATCGTCGCAGTCGACGTCGTACGCTCCGTAGGCGATGTTGGCCCGCACGGTGTCATTGAATAGATGCGTCTCCTGAGTGACCACCGCGATGGAGCGGCGCAAGCCGGTGATTCGGAGGTCGCGCACGTCGTGGCCGTCGATTAACACCGCGCCCTCGACCACGTCGTAAAATCGCGGGATCAAATTTATCAGCGTACTCTTACCCGCGCCGCTTTGGCCAACTACGGCGACCGTTTCGCCCGCGCGGACCTTGAACGATACCTCTTCGAGCGTCGGCAGATCGAAGCCCTCGCCGTAGTGGAAGCTGACATCGCGGAATTCTATCTGACGCGAGAAGCGTTCCAGTTCTACCGCTCCGGGACGATCGCGCATCTCGACCTGTTCGTCCATGATCTTGAAGATGCGCGCTGAGGATGCCAACCCCTGTTGCAGGTCGTGCTGCAGCCGGCTCAGTCGGCGAATCGGTTCGTAGGACTTGAACATCGTCACCAGAAACGCGGCGACGTCGCCCGGAGTCATATCCCCCGCCAAAACGCTGCGCTGGGCGTAAACCAACAGCGCGGCGAAGGCGACGATGCCCACGGTCTCGAGCGCGATCGGCGAAAGGAAGTAGATTCGCATCGCGCGCAACTGGTCCCGCATCTGTTTGCGCGCCGCGTCGCGGAAGCGCCGGCTCTCGTAATCCTCCCTTCCGAAAGCCTTGACGACGCGCTGAGACGAAATCGCTTCCTGCGCGACGTTGAGCATTTCTGCGCCGCTCTGCTGCCGCGAATTGATGTAATGACGCAGCCGCCGGCTGAAATTGGTGACCAGATAGGCCACCGGCGGCCCCAACAGCAACAGCGCCGACGCCAGCCGCCAGCTGAAATTGAAGAGCAGCGCCAGATAGACGACCAGACTGACCGATTCGCGCAGCAGGTCGCGCAGCGTTTCGGAGACGGCGCGTTCTACCAGCGCGGCGTCGCTCATCAAATGGGCGGTCAGTTCGTTCGTCGGATGCTTGGCGAAGAACGGCGCGGCCTGGCGCGTGATGTGATCGTAAAGTGACGAGCGGAGGTCGGCGATCACGCTCTGGCCGATGTGGCTCATGAAATATGACGAGAAATAATCGGCCACGCCCTTCGCCAGCGTCAGACCGACCAGCAGAACCGCGATCACGCGAAGATCCATGGCGCCCGTCTTCGGCAAATATTCCCCGAACGGTAGGCCTGCGAACATCCCGCCTCCGCTTTGAGCGCCCGATATTATGTCGAAGATCGGCTGCAACAGCAGGAGGGTCCCGCCCTCCAGCAAGCCGGTCGCGACCATCAGAACAACGGAAATCGCAAAGATGACCCGGTAGGGCTTGAGGTATCTGAGCAGTCGTGCGAATTCGGTCATCACTTACAGCGGCGCGGGATCGATCAGAGTCGGCAATGACAGCGCCTTTTGCGGCGGGTCATCGGGAAAGCGTGAATTATAGGCGTCGCGCCAAAAACGCGTCAAGGTCGGCCCCGAATCGAGAATCGAGGATTGAAGATCGAGGATCGCGATTTCTATCTTCGATCCTCGATCTTCAATCCTCGATCTTCGGGGTTTAACTAGCCTTGATTGAAGCAGACCAGCAGAAATGCGCTGGCCAACAGGAAGTTGAATAGGATCAGGAAAATGACCAGTGAACGTTCATCCCTTTTGATTTGCTCTTTGCTGATGACCGACATTTCGTACCTCTTAACGCTTGATAATAAACCTCATCCGCGCATTGCTTTGTGAATGGGACACCGAAGTGCAAAGCCCGTGCCGCCTTTGAGACATTCTCTAACCCGCTTTGGACGAGAAATCTTATTCGAGAACCGCGGCGGGAAATTGCGGCTACCGAGAACGGCTTACGGGGAATTCGTTAGGGTATGCGCAGAAGGAATAGGGCAAGAATGAATCAAGAGCTTGTTAAAAAGCGGCGCCTTGGGTCGACGATATGGATTATCACCCCACACGATATGGCGCAAGATTCACTCTAAGGCGCGCGGTCCCGCCCGCCCGCCGCAGGCGTCCTTGGTCGCGCGAGAACAGAGCGGATTCAATCCAAAGGAGCGCGATACCCCGGTCTGGTCCTGGCGACGAGGCCGGGGCGGTTAAGTTTGACTCGTAAAGTTCGCCACTTGCCGTTGTGTTTCTCGTTTGTGGGGTAATAAGACATCGAGTAGTAAGTCCGCAATTCGGCGGCGATCTGCGAATACGCGGGTTCGAGCTGTTTCAGATCTTTGACGGGGTAGACCCGGCCCGCAGTCTTATCGGCCATCTCGCGTAATTCGCGCCGGGCCGACTCATACAGCCGCCGGTTGACCTCCACGCGTTCCTCCCGCGAGAGTCTGCAGTGGGGCTGATTCTCGCTCATTATGACACCCTTTCCATATTCAGTCAGGTATTTCTCGAACTGCTTGCGCGAAAATTCAAAATGGCTCTCGTCCTTGCAATCGCGCGTCATTCCGGCCTGCGTGAACACTTCGGTGTCGAGTTCCAGAAAATAGGTCAGGATGTTCAAACGTTCGATCTCGGTCAGAATCTGTCCGTAGGTCGTGTAGCCGAACGAATCGACCCCATCCGTGAGGGCGACGATCGCCTTGCGGCCTTCGACCCCCTTAAGGACATCATCAATCGCCAATTTCAGCGAGTCGTAAAACGAGGTCCCCGAGCCGGGTTTCAAAAGCCGCAAAGCCTCCTCGATCTCCTCGTGTTCGGAGGTCAGGTCTTTCAGCAACTCGACCTCCTTGCTGAATTGAATGACGGCGACGCGATCTCGCGGGCGAAGCTCGTCGAGGAAACGGAGCGCGGCGCGGCGCATCAATTCGACCTCATGGCTCGCGCTGCCTGACGTGTCGAGCAACAAGACCAGATTGAAAGGCGCGTCGGTGGCCGAAAAACTGTTGATCGCCTGGCGGACGCCGTCTTCGTATATGGCGAAATCCGAAGCTTTCAACGGCCCCGAAATGCGATTGCCGTCGCGGTCGGTCACGATCGCGTCAACCGTAACCAGGTCGGTATTGAGTCGGATCGTTCCCATCTCGCTCTGTTTATCCTGTCTCTCTCTGTCCTGCGGCCCCTGCGCGGCCAGATGCGGGACAAAAGCAGTCAGCGCTAGCAATAGAGACAAGGCGACACAGAGAGGGAGAGACAGGGCGATGGGACGACGGGGCGACGGGGCGACGGGGCGAAAATTTCCGCTCGTCGCATCGTCGCCCCGTCGCCCTGTCTCCCTGTCGCCCCTTCCCTCCTTCCCTCCGTCT
>DATEMG010000666.1:0-8551 GCA_035275805.1 Blastocatellia bacterium | reverse complement strand
CCGGCTTTTCAAAGCCGGGGCGACTAAGGCATATCCATTCTAAGTCGCGGAGCGACGATTGATACCGATGATTGGCATCAATCGTCGCTCCGCGACTTAAACAACTACGTAACCAATCTCCCGGCTTTGAAAAGCCGGGCTAGGATCAAATGCCGCTCCGCGGCACAGGAATCTCTCACCGGGTTTGATGGAGTTTGGGAAATAAATGCAGCGACTGCTGAATCCCATCTACTGCCATCGGTTGGATTGCCGAATTCGTAGTTGCATTTTTTTTCAAGGACCATAATTCGTTACTACGTGGCGCCCAGACCGCTTGGAGGCGGGACTCAACCGCTATACTGCCTGCAATCAAATCCCGTCAGTAGTCAACTTTCAATGAGGTTAAACGCCCGATACAACTGTTTTTCAATCCACGAAGGCGAAACTAGCAAGCGTCAAGCCACTCGATCCGGCGCCCGCCGAAAAAACGAATCATTGAAACTGCGTGACTATACGGATGGCGAGCTTTCAGCGGCGAATTTCTTGTGACACTTCGTAATCCGTCACAAACCTACGGGCACAAACCTAGGGCGCCGGCCTGGTGAGGAATCTTTCGACATAGTGGCGCAGTTCCGAGAGAGAGGAGTCAGCGATGACGCGGAAGACGCGGACTCGGATTCCGGGCGGCATTCGCGCCGCCGTTGCCGCGTCGGTAATGACGAACGAGCTTGCGCGCAATCCCCTCTCCCACCCTTTTTCAGCGGTGTTGCGGAAGCTAAGCGAATCCGGATCAATGTTGACCGCCGCCAGAACCGAATGGGCGAAATGCAGAAAATCGGGCCAGTGAGAGACGACCGTGATCAGGTCGCTCTCGGACGGGCGCTTCTCGTATTTCAGCGTCTCGGGCGCCGAGCGCGTGTGAATTAACAGGCAGGCCATCTTCGGTGGCAGCGCCGCCGTGACGAGCTCCGCCATCACGTGAAGCGCGACCGGAATCGCGCCGACCAGGATGCCGCGATTAGCGCATTCGTCCACGCCCGCTCCCTCGACGCGAAAGTCGGTGGCCGCCTTTATCTCGGCCATCAGAACGGCGCGGAGATCCGGATCGGGGTCGATCACCAGAAAATGATCGGGCGGCTGCAACCTCATCCAATGCCTGAGGCGCGATTGAATGTCGGCCAGCGTGAACCCCTTGCGCCGCGCGACCTGCAGGCACTCTACGATCAGATTGTCGAGATCGAGTTGGGCTTCAATCGTATTTTCGGGCTTGAACCTTCGGACGTAAATTCCGCTTCCCGCGCGCATGTCCACCCATCCGGATTCCGAAAGCTCGCGGTAAGCGGCGCTGACCGTGTTTGAATGAATCTTGAACCGGCGGGCGATTTCGCGCGTGCTCGGAAGTTTCTGCCCCGGCTTCAAATCCTGGCTGAGAATTGCCAGCTTGATCTGCGCCGTCAGCTGTTCGCGCAACGGCACGTCGCTCCCTTTTGATAACCAGATTTGCATAATCGGATCAGCCGAAGAGTCACAGAGAAAGGGCGACCAGGCGACGGGGCGACGGGGCGACGGGGCGACAAGAAAAAACCTGACGTTCTGTCTATCTTTCTTCTTATCGCCCCGTCGCCTTGTCGCCCCGTCGCCCCGTCTCTTTAGCGCATATATTGTTTTTCGACGGCGATCAATTTGGCGACGCGCTTGCCGTGGCGGGCTGCGCCTTCTGGTGTCGAGAGCCAGACGCCGACGATTTCGCGCATCTTTTCCGTCGAGATCATGCGGCCGCCGAGTGTAAGCACATTGGCGTAGTTATGCTCCCGGCTGTTGCTGGCCGTAGCCGCATCGTAACACATGGCTGCGCGGACGCCGGGCACTTTGTTCGCGGTCATGCATGACCCGATCCCGGCGCCGTCGACCATGATGCCGAGGTCGCATGCGCCGTCGGCCACCGCCCGCGCGACGGCGTGGGCGAAGTCGGGGTAATCGACAGCTTCTTCGGAGAAGGTTCCGAAGTCGCGATGGCGGTAGCCGAGTTCGTCGAGAAATTTTTTGAGGCGCTCTTTCATCTCGTAACCGCCGTGATCGGCGCCGACGGCGATGAGTCGGCGCTTGCCGGCGACGGAGCGGCGCGCGCGATGGCGGATTTCGACGCCACGCTCCCGTATCAAATCCTGCGCGGCGGGAGTGATAATCGCGTCCTCGCGAATGAGGAATCGCGCCCCGGCCTGTACGTCGCGCAGATCGGCTTCAGTGATCACGTCTTTCGCCGACTCGTCTACTACCGGCGGCCCCGAATCTTCGCCAGGCGACCCGCCGTCGATCTGCTGTCGCAGGGCGTCGCGAACCATCGCGCTAATCTCATCTCGGTCCAAAGGCGGGTCAGAAGGGTTCACGGGCGACCTGTTCATGCCTTGCCCCCTCCCGCGGCTTCCACCCAATCAGGCTCGTCTTGAAGAAACGCTTTGATCCCGCGGACTGCCTGCGCGATTCTCTGTTCGTTTTCGACCAGGGCGAATCGCACGTATTGATCGCCCTGCTCGCCGAAGCCCACGCCCGGCGAGACGGCCACGCCCGCCTTCCCGATCAGCAGTTTGGCGAATTCCAGCGAGCCGATCCCGGCGAAATGATCGGGAATTTTGGCCCACACGAACATCGTGCCCTTCGGCGCCGGAACGTTCCACCCGGCCGAGTTCAACCCCTTGATCAGCGCGTTGCGGCGTTTGCGATAGACTTCGACGATCTCGGGCACCACGTAGTCGCAGTCGCGAAGGCCGATGATGGCGGCGATTTGAATCGGCTGGAACATTCCGTAATCGAGGTAACTTTTGATCCGGGTTAAAGCCGCGACCGCCTGCCGGTTGCCGACGCAGAAGCCCACCCGCCACCCGGCCATCGAATAACTCTTCGACATCGAGAACATCTCGACCGCCACGTCCTTAGCGCCATTCACTTGCAGGATGCTCGGCGCCTTGTATCCGTCGAAAGTCAGATCGGCGTAAGCCAGATCGTGGATGATCAAATAGCCGCGCTCGCGCGCGATCGCGACGGCCTCCTCGAAGAACTCCTTCTCGACGCAAACCGTCGTCGGGTTGTGCGGGAATGAAAGCACCAGGAGCTTGGGTTGCTGCGAGCGCGGGTAATCAAGCCGGCGCAGCGCGTCCATCGTGGCCTCGGGCCCTTCAATGATCGGCAATTTGATCAGTTCGCAGCTCGCGATGGTCGCGGCGAATGAATGGATCGGGTAACTCGGGTCGGGAACGATCACCTTGTCGCCGGGCTCGACCAGCGCCAACACCAGGTGCGAGAAGCCTTCTTTGGCGCCGATCGTCGCAATCGCCTCGGCCTCGGGATCGATCTCGACGCCGTAGCGGCGCGCGTACCAACGCGCGATTTCGACGCGCAAATTGGGAATGCCTCGCGATGCCGAGTAGCGATGATTTCGCGGGTTGCGCGCGGCCTCGACCAGTTTATCGACGATCGGATCTGGCGTGGCCAGGTCAGGGTTGCCCATGCCCAGATCGATAATGTCCTCGCCGCGATGCCGCGCTTCCATTTTCAAATGGTTGATGACGGCAAAAACATATGGTGGTAGTTTTTCGACGAGTGGAAATCTGTAGTTCATAGAAAATGATTCGAGATTCGATTATATTGCCGCTTTCTGTGACAACCTGGGAGCGCAGGCATCCTTGCCTGCGTTTCCGGCAATTAATGACTGACCGAAGCAAGCAGGCAAGGATGCCTGCGCTCCCAGGAATTATCCAAAGGAGAAACGCCGCGATGTCTTTAAGCCACGATTTCGTGTCGGAGTTTAACAATCCGAACCTGGAAATACTAATCACCGCCGACCAACTACAGAGTCGCATCCGCGAAATGGGAGCGGAGATCAGCCGCGATTACGCCGGCCGCCGGCCGGAGCTGATCTGTGTGCTCAAAGGCGCGATGCTTTTCATGAGCGACCTGATGCGCGTAATCGATCTGAACCTGAGCATTGATTTCATTGCCGTCTCGAGTTACGGCAAAGGGAGAAACTCGACCGGCGAGGTCAAGTTCGTCAAAGACCTGGACGAGCCGTTGGAGGGGCGCGACATCATTCTGGTTGAAGACATTCTCGACACGGGGCTCACTCTCAACTACCTGGTCAACAACTTCCGTTCGCGCGGCGCGACTTCGATTCGCATCGCAACCTTATTGAACAAGCCCGACCGCCGTCGCGTCGTCGTCACGCCTGATTACTGCGGCTTCACCATCCCAGACAAATTCGTCGTCGGCTACGGACTCGATTTCGCCGAACGCTACCGCAACCTGCCGTACATCGGAGTGGTGAAAGAGTGAGATCGCGACCGGGCGACAAGGAGAAGAGAAGGTAAGATAAGATAAGACAAGGAAAGAAATAGATCCTTACCTCCTTATTTCCTTTTCTCCTGGTTTCGCCTTCTCGCCCTCGCCCAGTCGCCCAGTCGCCCCGTCTCCCTGTCTTCTCCCCCCCGGTTTCATGTCGAATGTAATCATGCCGCTGACCTGAACCTGTTTGCCCTCGAATTTTGCGGGCTCGAATTTCCAGGCGCGGGCCGCCAGGATGGCTTCGCCGTTCAGGTCGGAACGCCCTTCAACGACATGCGCGAAGACCACGTCGCCGGCGCTTGAAACCAGAACTTCCACCTTGACTATCCCTGGCGCGTAAGCGGCGGTCAGGGCGCCACGGCCGGCGCCCAGCGAATATGCGCCTCCGTCCTTAGTCACGCCTTTCGCCGAAGGATCGTCTTGATTGCCGGCCTTTGCCGGCCTGGCGCCCGGAAAGGTCGCCTGCGTTCTCTTGACGGGTCGGCCACCTGTGATCAGCGTCTTCATCGGGTCTTCGATCTTGCTTTCTTCCTCATCCGTGTGCGCGAATTCTGAGACGCGGATGGTCGGCAGGCTGAAATCAGCCACATCCCCTCCCTTCGCCCCGGCTGGCGCCCTGGAGAGTTCTATCGCCCGGCGCAGAGATCCTAGGGATTGTCTACGATGCGCGTCCGCCATCCCCTCAGAGTCAGCCGACAGCGCGGCCTCGGCGTGCAGTAGATTCTTGACGTTATGGACTTCGGTGAAATTGTCTAAGATGGCGAGAGCTTTGTCGGCGTATTCCAGGCCTTTATTGATCCCGGAACGAATATCCTCCCGGTTCAGTTCGGGGGACGTCACAACGACCTTGTTCCCCTTGATCCCGGCGAATTTCGCAACCAGGTCGTGAGCCTCGCGCCAATAGGTCAAAGCCACTCTGTAATAGCTGAACGCCTTGACCGTATCCTTCTGCCCCTTCAGGTCGGCGCGCCGTACAAAGTAATCACGCGATTGCGGCTGAAGGTCGAGTCTGAATGCGGTCACGGCGGCGAGACTCAGCGCCTCATCATTCTCCGGATCCAGTTTCAGCGCGGCCTCGAATTTCGCCAGAGCGGGCTTGAGGCGTTGGGCTCGATAGAGCGCCTTTCCCTGCGCAATTAATTGAGAGACCGATGGATTCGACTTTGCGCCGGCAGCCTGCTTTTGGGCCATGACGGAGAGACGCAGAGATGGGGAAACAAGCAGACAGGGAGACAAGCAGACAAGGAGACAAGGAAACAGAGGTACGAGGCGCCTCATCAGTCCTATCAGCCCTATAAGCTCCCTCTCAGCGAATGAAAATGCTCGATTGGACTCCATAAAACAACTGTTGATTCATCGCGCGCCGGCCCTCAAACTCGCGCTCACCTGTTTTTGATACTTTCGCGCGGTCACTTTCACAGCCTCTTCGTCGAGCGTCAACAGTCTCCGGTTGCGCATCAGCGGACGGCCGTTAACTATGGTGTCAGTGACGTCGGAAGCCTTCGCGGCGTACACCAGATGAGAAACGACATTATACATCGGAGTCAAGTGAAGGGCGCTCAGATCGACAACGATCAGGTCGGCCCGCTTGCCGGCTTCGATCGAACCAATCTCTCGCTCCATGTGCAACGCGCGCGCTCCGCCGATGGTCGCCATCTCGAGCGCCTGCTGGGCCGTCACGACGGTCGGAGACATCGTCACCAGCTTGTGAAGTTTCGCTGCGGTGTCTATCTCCTCCCACATACTCAGATCATGATTGGACGCCGCGCCGTCCGTGCCCAGGCCCACACGTAGCGACGACTTGAGCATCTGCGGGATCGGCGCCGCGCCAGAGCTGAGCTTCATATTCGACTGCGGGCAATGCGCCACGCCGACTTCGCGCTCTTTGAGAATCTCTATCTCGCGGTCATTGACGTGTACGACGTGCGCGGCCAGCAACCGGCGGGAGAGGAACCCCAGGCTTTCGAGGTAGAGCGCAGGGCGCGCGTTGTATTTTTCGGCTATAACCTTCGTCTCGGTAGGGGCCTCAGCGAGGTGAGTAAGGATCGGGACGTCGCGCTCCTCGGCGAATGCTTTGACCGCTTTGAGATGCTCGGGGCTGACGGTGTAGGGCGCGTGCGGCGCAATGGCGGGCGTGATCAGCGCGTCGCCTTTCCAACGTTTGACGAAGACGTCGGTGTAACTGAGCGCATCCTCCCATGTCTTGTTGTCAGGCGCGGGAAAATCGATGACCGTCTCGCCGAGAGTCCCGCGAAGCCCCGCCTTCTTGGTCTCTTCGGCGATCGCGTCCTCGAAATAATACATGTCGGCGTAAGTCGTGGTCCCGCCGCGAATCATTTCGGCGAGTCCGAGACGCGTCCCAGCGACCACGAAATCCCGCGTGACGTTCTTGGCCTCGGCCGGAAAGATGTACCTGGTGAGCCAGTCCTGCAGGTCCAGGTCGTCGGCGACGCCGCGAAAGAGCGTCATCGGGATGTGCGTGTGCGCGTTGATCAACCCAGGCAGGACCACTTTTCCCCGCGCGTCTATCGTCCTGCCGGCTTTATACCTCTTCGCTTTCAGATCGACGGAGTCGCCGACGTCGAATACACGTCCGCCCCTGATCGCGACGTAGCCCTTTTCAAAGACTCGCCGATCGGTATTCATCGTTATGACCGCGCCGCCGACAATCAACATGTCAACGGCGTCACCGCCCGCACTGGCGGTAGCGGCGCCGCGGCGTTGCGCCGCCGCGGCGATTACAAGCGCGAATGCTGACGCCGACATGACCAAAAAGGCCAAGATGAACGTAGAGGCTTTTCTGGCGGCCAGGATATTAACGAGTCTCATCGCGGAGCGGTGAAAACAAATGTCAGAGTGCCCGGCTGCTTAACCGGCTTCCCGTCGAGGAGCGTCGGATTGAAAATCCATTTCCGCGCCGCGTCTTCCGCCGATGCGCGAAGCACCGGATGACCTTTGATGGCTTTCGCCTCGATCACCCGCCCGTTCTCGTTTATGAGTATCGCCACCTGGACTTCCCCTGCAGCGTTTATCTGCTTTGCGATCGACGGATAAGTCGGCTGCGCTTTCGTCACAACCTCACCGGTGATGACGCCCTTCGACACTCTTGGAGCGGGCGCGGGCGTCGGAGGAGGTGGCGGCTCATTCGAATTCTCAGCCGCCGCGATCTTCGGCGGACTCAGAGGCGCGGCCGACTTAGCGTAGTAGAACTGCGGAGCGCCGTTCAACTTTATCTGGGGCAGCATGACTACGCTCAGCTTTTTCCCTTCGTCCAACACCTTTACGGAGGACGAGTCCTGCAGGAGTTGCGGCAGATCGCTCAACTTCCGCACGCTCTGGAACTGAGTGTCATTCTCGATGACGGCGAAATGGAATTTGGTCATCGCCGATAATTGTTTGAAGGAGCCGACATGGATCTGCGCCACGACCTTACGGTCGTCAGGCAGAATGGCCGTGGCCTCAACGCAGGCCGGAACGCCCAACTGCCATTCGGAGGCCGTTCCGTTCTGCTCGACACATTCACCCAAACGCCAGCTTACGCCGGACTGCGGGCCTACAACCTTGGTGAGCCAATTCCCGAAGGGGCTGCTAGGCAGAGTGGGGTCATATCGAGACGCGAGGGTCTGTTGAACACGGTTCACGGCCTTTTCTTCCCATGTCGAATCCTGCGCCGTGGCGCCGAGGAGCGCCAATAATAGAAACGCAGTCGTCAATTCGTTCATATGGATTCAAAGGAATGTTTGGTCAAATGGGGCAGGTAAAAGTTCTTTTGCTTTTCTAAGCTCAAACTGGCCGTCCAGTTTGGCCATTACGACCTCCATCTCTCTGCCACACAACTCGAAAATCACCTGACGGCATGCGCCGCATGGCGGAATAGGGCGGTCCGTATCCGCGATCACCGCGATTCGGATGAACCCCCGCGCGCCTTCAGAAACAGCCTTGGCCAACGCCACCTGCTCAGCGCAAAGCGTTGAACCATAGCTGGAATTTTCGATGTTGCAGCCCGTGAACGTCCGTCCGTCTGCGCATTCGACTGCCGCGCCGACTTTGAAGTTGGAGTAGGGCGCGCGAGCGTACTCTCGCGCCTCCCGGGCTATGTCGATCAGTTCGTTTATCGGTATTGCTCGCAAAATCAGAATAGGGCGGTATGAAACTTACGATCTCATTCTCCAACTCCCGCCTTAGCGTGTGGCTGATTTTACCAGAGATCGGGCTAATGCCAACCCCTATACGAACA
>DATEMG010000665.1:0-2800 GCA_035275805.1 Blastocatellia bacterium | reverse complement strand
GCCGGCGCCGCTCCAGTTGTCTTCGAGCCGCGCGACGCCGCGCTCGTAAAACTTCACCGCGCGCCCCAACCGCGCGACCTCCGTATGAACGCGCTGATGGAAAGCCATCAGCGCGATGAATAAGACCACAGGCGCCGCGATCAGTGGCCACGCGACGACTCCTTCAAAAGCCAGGATGATCATTAGCGCGATGACGGCAAAAACGACACGCCGCCAGAACCAGATCTTACGGCTGCGCTGCTGTTGGGCTTCGAGCGCGGCGCGGCGCGCCGCCAGACGGTTTGCGTATTCCTCGCGCGGATCTGTTAAAGTCGTAATTCTTTCTCTCAAGGTTTCAAATTCCACATACGAATATTGTTAGCCACAGAGAGCACAGAGGACATACCAGTATCTCTGTGCTCTCTGTGTTCTCTGTGGCTATTCATCCACATGAAAACCGGTATAAAAGCGGCATCCGAATGAGACAACGGCCTATTTGTTCCCGGCCTTGTCCGGTGGCAATGCGAAGGCCACATAGCTGCCGCCCGGCGGGTCTTTCGATTTCCCGCCGCCCGCCGCGATCACTACGAATTGCCTTCCCTGCGCTTCATACATCGCGGGCGTGGCGTTGCCGGCGGCGGGCAGCGTCGTCTCCCACAGCAGCTTGCCAGTGAGTTTGTCGAAGACGCGGAACTTTTTGTCGTAATTGGTCGCGCCGATGAAGAGCAGTCCGTTCTTTGTCACAATCGGCCCGCCGTAATTTTCGCTCCCCGTGTCGCGTATTCCTTTCGCGGCCAGTTCAGGGTATTCGCCGAAGGGAATCTGCCATACGATCTTGCCCTGATTCAGATCAATCGCGCTCAGCGTGCCCCAGGGCGGCGCGATCGCCGGATAGCCCTCAGGATCAAGGAATTTGTTGTAGCCGTCCATCGTGTACTTCAAGTCCATAGGATTTGGCGGCGAAGGCTTGGTTTCCGTCATCAAGGCGGCGCCATCTTTACCGGTCAAAACATAATCGGCGATCGCGCGAATCGCGTCTCCGCCGATTCTGGAGAACGCCGGCATACGCCCCAGGCCTTGTCGAATAACCGCGCGGACTTCCGAATCGGTATACTTTTTGTCCAGTCTGATAAGCGCGGGGAATTCAGGCGGAGAGCCGCGCAGATCGCCGCCGTGGCAACTGGCGCAATTCGCCTCGTACAAGCTCTTGCCGCTCAGTTGCGACGGCTTCGGCTTAGGCCTTTCGATCAGCCGCAGAATCCAGGCCATTTCATTCGAGTTGACGTAGAGCAAACCTGTTTCAGGATCGAACGCCGCGCCGCCCCATTCGGCGCCGCCGTCATAGCCCGGAAAGATCACCGTGCCTTCCATACTGGGCGGCTCGAACTGGCCGTTGCTGTGGATTTTTCGGAATCGTTCGAGCGCCGCCCGATGGGCTTCCGGCGTGCGCCGGGTCAACATCTCTTCGGTCAGAAACTGGCGCGCGAACGGCGGAGGCGCCAATGGGAACGGCTGCGTCTCGGCGAGCGTCTCTCCGTCAACGCCGACCGTTGGAACCTTGCGATATTCAATCGGGAAGAGCGACTTCCCCGTTCCGCGTTCAAAGACTAAGACGTGGCCCGATTTCGTGATCTGCGCGACGGCGTCAATCAATCGCCCATTTCGTTTGACCGTGACGAGCGCGGGCGCCGACGGAAAGTCGCGGTCCCACACGTCGTGCTTGATCGCCTGGAAATGCCAGGCGCGCTTGCCGGTGTTCGCGTCCAGACACAGTAGCGTGTTGGCGAACAGATTGTCGCCTTGTCTGTTCGCCCCATAAAAATCGAAAGCCGCCGAGCCTGTCGGCGCGAAGACCAGCCCGCGCCGTTGATCGACGACCAATCCGGCCCAATTGTTCGCGCCGCCGATGTACCGCCAGGCGTCTTTCGGCCACGTCTCGTAACCGAATTCGCCAGGATGCGGGATCGTGTGAAACGCCCACCGCTGACTGCCAGTGCGAACGTCAAAGGCGCGTATGTCGCCGGGCGCCGCAGGCAGCCCCTCGCTAGTCAAAGCGCCAATGATCAGCATGTCTTTGTAAAAGGCCCCGGGCGTGGTGTTGCTGATCGTGATCTCACTCGGGTCACGCCCGACGAAACCCTCGCGCAGATCGATGCGCCCATCTGCGCCGAAGCTCTTCACGGGTTGTCCGGTATTCGCGTCTAGCGAATAGATCCAATGCCGAAATCCGAAGAAGATCCGCTTTTCCGCGCCGTCTCCCCAATACATCACGCCGCGGTTGCGCATCTTGCCCAGCGGCCGCCTGCCCTCGTTCGGGTCGAAACTCCAGATCAATTTTCCGTTCGCAGCGTCGAGCGCGACCACACGCAGCTTCGGCGTGGTGGCGTACATCACGCCGTCAACAATGATCGGATTGCACTGCATCTCGGAGCCGGGAAACTCATCGCCCGAATCGAACCGCCAGGCGACTTCGAGTCGATGGACATTGTCGCGGGTGATCTGATCGAGCGTCGAATAGTGAATGTTATCCGGCCCGCCGCCGAACATCCGCCATTCGCGGTATTGCTGATCGGCTCGTTTTTGAGACTTCCCGCCGCTCTGCGCCCGCGCGCCGTAAACGAACATGCCGGCGGACACCGCCAACACGATTGCGACTCCGAATTTCAATCTTTCCATAATCTTTCCGGGAATAGATTTGAGTAAAGGATGGCAACTGTAGTGGCGTGAGGGTGATATTTCAAGTTATACCGGCGTGGAATGAGCCTTTGCGCCTTTGCGCCTTTGCGAGAAACTCGTCTCGCGCAGCACGGTTTCTCGCAAA
>DATEMG010000664.1:0-9490 GCA_035275805.1 Blastocatellia bacterium | reverse complement strand
TTTGGCGAACTCGTCGCGCGGGCGTACGGCTTCGATCCCCGTTGCGGCGCCCGCCGCGTCGCCGGGAACCATCGCCGAGCCGAACATGCGAGCGCGCCGCTCAGCGCCCCCGTAAAGATAGAGAGTCGAGCGCTTGGCCCTTCCATCGATCACCAGGATCGCCCGCGGCTCGATTACGCCCGTCAGGTAGAAGAATTGATTGTTCTGGCGCAGCGGCTGTTCACCAGGGCGTTCGGTCGCGCCTTGCAGTATGGCGACGCCCTCGCCGATCTGCGCCATCACTCTGGCCCGGCGCGCGGCGAACTCTTCGGGCGGGAAGACGTCGGTGAAGATTGGTTGAGCGAACAGGCTTGCGCATAGCGCGACGAGCGACGCCAGCAGAAGCCCTGAATGTCTTCGCATCAAAAATCTCCTCGCTGCTACCGGTAATGCTTTAGTCACAAGTTTTGCCCCGGAGGCGCCGCCGATATTAGCCGATTGTAGAACCACAGGGAGTCGCGGCCAAAATACTCCCGGCCCCGACGGGGCGACAGATCATGTTTCGTCTGCCGCCCTTTCAGGGCCGTGATGAGCGATCCCGGTGGTTTCTCCACTGGCTAATATCCATCGTCCCTCCAGGACAAAATCGAAACAAGGCGACGGCCCGGCGGTTACCAATCCAAGCTGACGCGGAACTGCATCGTGCGTGTGCCGCTTGCCGTAGTGATCTGCCCGAAAGAAGTTGAGGTCGGGCCGGAAGTCCCGATGTCGAAGAACGGGTGATTCAGAAAGTTCAGCGCCACCAGTCGGAAAGTCATTCGCATCCCCTCCGTCAGTCGGACTTCCTTGTTAACGCTCATGTCCAGAAGGTAAAGGTTGTTGTTACGCAGGTAGACGAAAGCGCCGAACTGGCCCGGCGTAGACGCCGGACCGTAAAGCGCTGCATTGACCTGACTGGTCTTGGTTGTGCCGGAGGTGGTAATCGTCGAAATATTCGCCACATTGGAGATAAGCGCAGTGGCTGTGAAGCCGCCCGTCACCTGACTCAATGCCTTTTGCAACTGCTCGGGAGTAAAATTGTTCCCAAAGACCACGCCTGATTGCGTGAGATTGCTGACCGTGTTGCGTCCGCCGTTGAGGAGGAGCGGATGGCCGGTAGCGATGGTTTCGCGTCCGCCGAGCGTCCAACCCCCGACGAGCCGATCCAGCAGACCACCCCTCGACAGGAATCTCCTCCCTTTACCGAACGGCAGATCATAAGTCCAATAGGCGTTGAATACGTGCCTCCGGTCGAAAGGGGACGGCCCATAATTGAGCCGGGCATCGCGTAAGGTGTACCAGGTGTATCCGGCGGCCTGATCCGTTTCGTTCAGCAGGTTGCCGAGCGCATGACTCCAGACATAGTTGGCGCCAAGGTTCAAACCGTAGCTGTACCGCTGCTTCACATCGATCTGCAAGGCGTTGTAGTTGTTGTCGCCATTCGAATCCTGATAGGTCAGGGCGCTCAAGTACGGATTGGGTTGGAAGAAGTTGATCGGATACAAGCCGGGCGTGTTGAACCCGGCGGTGACGCAACGCGAGAGTTTGTTGCCCACCATCCGGCACAGATTCGGGGCTGAAGTGGCCAGCGTATTGGCCAGCGTGCCTGCCGTGCCCTGGTTCAGATTCTGAATGAAGGTTGCGTTCCCGAATCCTTGACCGGCGGAAAGCGCTGCCTGATTGCCCAGCGCCCCGAAAGCCGCCTGAAAAATGGGAAGCGCCGCCTGACCGGACAATCCAAAATTGCCGAAATTGTTTGCTGTACGGTTCGCCGACGAGACACCCGCCGCAGCCTGAGCCGCCAGACACGCGGCCGCATTGGCCAGACAGATGTCGAGGTTCTTCTTCGCCTGATTGAATTCATTCAGGAAACCGTTCTCAAAGATGTTGGTCTCCTGTATGTTTTGGCGGTGCCACAGGTGCGTGGATTTGTTCCCTACATATCGCACTTCAAGGGTGATGTCCTTCGTGAGCTGGCGCTGAATCCCTAAGCTCCAGTTTTGCACATACGGCGACACCAGATTTGGATTGATGTTGTTGCCGGCCACTGGGGCCGAGAAAGAGTTCTGCGGGATCGGAAAACCGAACGTCGCCGGAAAGACCGGTATTGGCGGCGCCGGATCGCTGAGCTCAAGCGTCCCTGCCGCGAAATTCACCCCGTTGGTCGCTGTCCCGTTTTGCCGGAAGCCCTGGCCTCCTGACAGCGAGTTGGATATCGAGTTCAGCCCCTCGTTGTAGAACGTGATCGAGTAAGCGCCGCGAATGACCGTTTTGCGATCTCCTAGCAACTTGCCTAAAAAGCCGGCGCGCTCGCCGGAAGGATTCCACGCGAAGCCAAAGTTAGGCGCCGGGTTCACGTAATCCCGTTTGTAAGGATGGACCGCCAGTTCGAACACCGGGTTCTGGTTGCCGCTGAGCACGCCCGGCTGGAACAGCCCTGTAGACGGCCCGAAGAAGTTCGCCCCGCTCGGTTGCGAGAGCAATTCGTTGCCGCTGTGGATGTCGCCGTCGAATTGCCAGCGCAGCCCGAAGTTCAGCGTCAGGTCCGGACGAATGCGGAAGCTATCCTGCGCGTACAAGCCGAAAGTAGTGAACGCATAGCGTTGCATGCTTTCGGTAAATGGGGCGTATGTCTTCGTTTTCTCATCCGCGTTCGTGGACACTGAAACGCTCGTGACCCGCCCCGTCAGCAGCGCATAGAGGTTGAGCGCATTGTTGACATCGTTGCCGGTGGTGTTGATGTTCGGCAGCGCATTCCGAAGATTGGTGTTCATCGGATCGTTCGCCACTACTCCCAAGTTGTATTGCGGCACGCCGGCGGTGGCCCAGGAGTGTGAGTAGAAAGAGGTGTGCAGATAGGTTCCCCCCATCGTCAGCGTGTGCCGTCCTTTGATCCAGTTAAGGTTGTCAGTGAACTGGTAGACGGGGTTATTGCGCACGTCCGTCGCAACGTTCGGAATATAGGCCTCGATCAACGGCGTATTGATAATGCGGTTGCCCTGTTCGGCAAAGCGTTTCGGGTCGGCGTCAATAAAGAAATACTCGCCGTTGCCTTGGACGCCGAAGGTCGTGTTGTTGATCATGTTCGACTTGATCGTCCAATCCACCGAATTGGTCGCCACGTAGGGCGTGGCCGAGGAGTGAATATTGCCGCCATTGGGCCCGACGAAATTGAACGGACTGTTGGGGTAGACCGCAGTGCCGCTGGTGAAATCGCTACTCCGCAAGTTCCAGGTGCCATGCCAGGCGATCTTCGGGGTGATCTGGTAATCCAGGCGCGCAGTCGGGAACGCCTGCATCGTATTGAGAGCCTGAGTCCATTGCATGTTCACCATGAAATCGGAAGGGACGCCCGAAATCGGCACGAAGCCAGAGGCCCCCGTTTTCGAAGCGTTGATCTTGCTCAAGATGCCCGCGATGGTCGGATCGACTGTTGATGTACAGGGAACTATAGCTGGGCCCGGGTCACAATCGGATTTCGCCGCCACGTCCAGCACATTCACCCTCCGCGTGACCCCGTCGGTCCCGAGATAGGTAAAGACGCCCTGCTGCGCGTCCGCAGTCAGGATATCTTGTTGAAATGTCGATGTGCTGGGTTGTGGTTGAGCTTCATAGTAAGCGAAGAAAAACAGCTTGTTCTTGAATCGCTCAAAGAACGGCAGCAGCGGCCCGCCGATGGAGCCGACAACGTTGTGACTGCGCGCCTTGTTGCGCGGCAGTCCCTGGTAATTCCTGAAGAACGAGTTAGCGTTGAGCGCTTCGTTTTCTCCCTGGTATAGCACCTGGCCGTGGTACTGATCGGTGCCGCGCTTGGTCGTCAGGCGGATCTGCATCGCGCCTTCGCCGCCGGCGTCCGCGCCCAGGCCCGTGGTCGAAACGCTCACCTCCTCGATTGCGTCAATGCGCGCAGGGGCGAAGGCGAAGAAGCTGGTTCCGCCGCTCTTGAATCGCTGGGAGTTGTTGTTCATGCCGTCGAGCGTAATGTTGAGTGAAGCGTTGGGCAGCCCATTGTACGTGCTGTTCCGCTGATTATTGCTTCTCGAATTGCCCGCGATCAGCCCTGCGAAGCCGAGGCCGTCGCGGCCAGCGAAGGGCAGGTTCTTGACCAGCTGGTTGTTAATTGTGCCGCCGACTTCAGTGGTGGTTGTGTTGAGTTGCTCCGCGCTCGCCGCCACCTGGACTGTTTCCCCCGTGGCGCCGACCTTCAGGTCAACCGAGACATCAGTGGTGCGTCCTGACTCGACGGTGATAGCGGTAATGACCGTGGTCAGAAAGCCGGCGGCGGTCACGGTCAGTTTGTATGAGCCAAACTGCAGGTTGGGGTAGAGAAACCCGCCGTCGCTGGAAGAAACGGTGGAGTACTCGATCCCTGTGGAATTGTCTGTCAATTTGATCGTGGCGTTCGGAATCACGGCCCCGGAAGGGTCGCGGACGATGCCGCGAATACCGGTCGTAGTGATTTGGGCCAGGCCGGCGACGGCCAGCGCGGCGATGACAGCAATGTGAACAAAAGCCCGTAACGGCAGGCCGGGCAGTGTGCGTTTTTTCATGGCTTCCTCCCCAAAGCGATCCAGGCTTTCCCGGAAGGCCCAGAAAGCACGGGTTGCTTGATGTGGTTTCGATCAGGAGACAGGTCAGACGGCGACCTTCTTCGAGAGACACAGGTACCGATCACATTAGAACGTCGGGCGCCGCAATGCGTCTTGTATCCATGAAAGGTCGATTGAATCCACTTAGGGCGCTAAGGCTGAAATGGCTTTGACTGAAGCGACTAAATCGTTGTATACATTAACCGAATTCAGGAAGGGGGCGAGCAGTTTTTAGTCTCCTCTCCAATCTGACCGCCATTTAAGTACCAGCACAATTGAGTTAAGCGCAGAGAAGTCTAGCTTTGTTTGGGAATTTCCGAGTCACTCCAACGGTATTCGGGCGATATTCGGGTCTTACTTAAGAGGAGCCTCCTATGCCGCTGCAATTGCCACCGGGCAGCCTGTATGGCGAGACTTTGAGAAGCCACAAGGTGTCGAGCTTCGATTTGTCGGAGCGCGTCTATCCGGCCCGCTTCAGGACCCCACGGCACTCGCACAAGCAGGCCTTATTCTGCTACGTCGTGCAAGGGGATTACACCGAAACATACGGCAGACAGACCCGCGAATGCAGCACATCGGCGCTGCTCTTCCATCCGGCGAACGAAACCCATTCGGAGCATTTCCACGATTCGGGCGGGCGATCCTTCATCATCGAGATCGCTCCTGAATGGTTGGAACGCGCGCGCGAATGCGCGGTCGGGGTAGACGACCCCGCCGAATTTCATGGGGGAACTCACGAAATGCTGGCCAGGCGACTCTACAAGGAATTCAACTTGCTGGACGGAGTCTCCCCACTCGTTATCGAAGGGCTGATGCTCGAAATGATCGGAGAAACCGCCCGCCGTAACGCCTATAACTCTCAAACAATCGCCAATGTGGCGCCGCGGTGGCTCCAGCAGGCCAGAGATCTTTTGCACGCGCGCTTCACCGAGCGCCTTACGCTTGCGGAGTTGGCGCGCGACGTCGGCGTGCATCCGGTCCATTTAGCCCAGGCGTTTCACAAGTCTTACCGGCGCACAGTCGGAGATTACGTGCGGCAATTGCGAATCGAATACGCCTGCCACGAACTCGCCGCGTCTGAAACGCCGATTGTCCAGATCGCCCTGGCGGCGGGCTTTTGCGACCAGAGCCATTTCACCCGAACCTTCAAACGCCTCATCGGAGTCACCCCGACACATTACCGCGAATCCCTGCGCGGAATTTAAGGTTTTGCCACCGCAGACACCGCAGACACAGAGAGAAAGACAGAGAAGGAGAGAAAAGGCGGCGCTGCAGTCCCTCCGTCTCTCATCTCTATATCTCTCCTTCTCTCTGTGCCTCTGTGTCTCTGTGGCTGTCATCTGAACTTAGCGACCCGCCCCCCCTCGCCAACAGTCCAGCCCGCGCCGGATCGCGCGAAGCTGATGGCGTGATAACCGGCGCCGCTGACGCGAGACCAACTCGCGCCGCCGTCCAATGAGTAGTCTGCCCCTGAGGGGCCGACCGCCACCAGCGTTGAAGCGCCTGGCGCGTAGGCGACTGCGGATCGGAAGCCTCCGGGCAGAGGGCCTTTCACGAGTTTCCATGTACGGCCGCCGTCACTGGTCGTAGCCACGTTGTCTCGCGCTTCGCCTTCCTTCTTGTAATCACCGCCCACAATCACTCCGTTCTTGGGATCTTTGAAGGCGATCGAAAAGATTCCCGCCGACGGCTGGCCGCTCGGAATCGGCGTCGTCGCCACCTGCCAGGTGTCTCCGCCGTCGGTCGAGCGAAACACGCGCGCGGCGGTTGTCGCGATCCAGACGTTGTTCCGTCCCTGGGTTACGACGCAGGTTCCGCTGGCGGCGAATGCGCCTTCGCCGACGAGCGCAGGTGGGAGTTTCTCGGTCGGAATCTCTTTCCAGCTCGCCCCGCCGTCCGTGGTCCTGATGATCACGAAGCGGCCGTCCACAGAATCGCTCACGGCCACTCCGCGATCGGCGTCCCAAAAGGCCAGCGCGTCGAAGAAGGCCTTCGGATTGCGGTTGGTGAACTGCAACCGCCAATGCCCGCCTCCGTCGGTCGTTTTGTAGATTCTCGAACGTTCGCCCTCTCCGATGCTGAGCAGATAAGCCGTGTTGGCGTCAAACGCCTCGACATCCCTGAAGTCGAGAGCCTCGGCGCCGGACACCTTCGCCGCCTGCCAGGTCGCTCCGCCGTCGGTCGTCCTCAGATAAACGCCATCGCCGCCACTCGCCCACGCCACGGTCGCGCTGACCGCGCTGACGCCGCGCAGCCTGACGGTCGTTCCACTTGACTGTGAGAGCCACTCTGGCGCGACGCGTTGGGCGACGCCGACGCAGAGCAATAAGAAGAGACCTCTTTTCATAGTTTTTTCCTGAGACACGTCTGTGAAAGCCTGACGACATTGTATTCGATACTTTGGCCCCTTGCTTGCGTTTATGTAAAAAGATGTGAAAACAAATGGAATAATGAAAAACGCAGTTCGTAGTCCCGCCTTTAGGCGGAAGCGTAATCTACAGATCCATTCAATGACGCCAAAAGCCTCCGCCTAAAGGCGGGACTACGAAACGATTTTCCGCAGGAGAAGATTGTTATGGATATCGAAGTTTTAAGCACCGCCTTTCGCGAAGGGGAAGTCATCCCGGTTCAATATACTTGTGACGGCGCAAATGTTTCTCCGCCGCTGCGTTGGGGCGGCATTCCGAAAAACTCACAAAGTCTCGCGCTCGTCTGCGAAGACCCGGACGCGCCTTTCGGCCTTTTCGTCCATTGGGTCATTTTCAACATGCCGCCGATAGTTTCGGATCTGCCCGAAGCGACGCCGACCACGGAGGAGCTTGTGGAGAGCGGCGCCATACAGGGCAGGAACGATTTTGAGAATATCGGCTACGACGGCCCATGCCCGCCTCCGGGCAAACCGCACCGGTATTTCTTCCGTCTTTATGCGCTCGACACGAGACTCCAGCTTCGGGCGGGGGCCACAAAGCAGGAGTTCGAGAGCGCGGCGGAAGGCCACATTCTCGCGAAAGGGTATTTGATGGGAACCTACAAACGCGGGGCGAGCCGGGCCGCAGGGCGTTAAAACGGGAATGAAAGTAGACAGGATTTCTCAGTGTTTTGCACATTGAGTTAAATCCTGAGAAATCCTGTAAATCCTGTCTACTTCTCTAAAGATCGCAGCCAATCGGACGCCATGCGGCTTGTGACGGATAGATTGCCGCTCGTGTCCAGTATGAGATGGTCCGCGCCTGGTTCTGCGTTCAGGCTCGCTCGCTCCTCACGCTGCCGCAGGTAAACTTCCCAGGTGGCGTCCGACAGCCCCTCTTTTCTTGCGGCGCGCTCGGCGAGACGCGAGCGAACAAGTTCCGGCGCAAGACGACATTCGATGAATCTGCATCGCGCGCCGGCTTCGGCGGCCATCGAACGGGCCGTCGCCAGAGGCCCGGCCTCTCTGAACGTGGCGTCAAGAATCACGCTGCGACCATTCTTTAGCGCCTGGGCGGCGGATTCGATCAGTTTCCGGTAAGTGAGCTGATTTGCCTCGGCGTTATAAGCTCCTTCGCCATATGCCGCCTGCATCTTCGCGTCGCCGAAGATCGATTGGCGCGCCGCGTCGGAAGAGAGCGCCTGCAACCCGAGTTCGCCGGCGATGGCGCGCGCGACGGCGGTCTTTCCGGTCCCGGAAAGCCCGCCGACGACGATGAGCGTAGGCGCGCGCAAACGCGACGCGTAGCGACGCGCCAGGTCGAAAAAGTTTTTGGCGCGAGTCGCGGCGTCTTCGCGTTCTTCTTCGCTGAACTCCGCCTCGTTCAACCTGAAGCTCAGCACCTTGCCGCGCACGTAAGCGCGGTAGCAGCGATAAAAAGGCAGTAGCATGAAAAAGTCTTCGTCGCCGGTCCGCCGTTGATAGGCTTCGGCGAAGAAAAAGCCGAGGTCGGGCCTAGCGCGCGCGTCCAGGTCCATCGCCAGAAACGCCGCCTCGCTCGCCACGTCGCCGCATCGGAAACGGTCGTTGAATTCGATGCAGTCGTAAATGCATATCGCGCCGTTTGTCACGCAGACGCTCTCGCAGCGCACGTCGCCGTGCCCGTCCACGACCCGGCCTTCGCGCGCGCGCCGGTCGAAGAGGCCGGCTTTCGTCTCTATCTCTTCGCGCGTCCACAAGCGAATCGCCTCGTAGTCCGTGGCGCTGATAGTGCGGCCGACGAACGGCTCGGTCTGGATGAAATTTTCTTCCCAGTTGTGGCGTATCTCGTCGAGGCCCCCCCATTTCGCGATCTCGGGCCCGCGTGAAGCCGTGCGGTGAAATTCGCAAAGCCGCGCGGCGACTCGATCAATGACCTCCTCGGTAACCGTGTTGTTGACGACCATCCGGTCGAGCATCCGGTCTTCGGGCAGCCGTTTCATCCAGACGCAGTAATCGACAATCTCTCCTGTACTTCCTGAAAATCGAATGGCGCCGTTGAGATCGATCACCCTGCCGAGACCGAGGTACGTGTCTGAGCACAGTCTGCGATTCAGCCGTATCTCACCCTCGCATGCCTTCAACCGTTTGTTAGGCGTGGTGTAATCGAGGAAGCCGAAATCTACGGGCTTTTTCAGCTTGATGACGTAGTTGCGGCTCAGCAACAGGACCGAGATGTGCGTCTGCTTCATTTCAATCGGCAGTTCTTCTTCGGGCCAATCCGGCGCGCGGCGCAATCGCTGGACCATTTTCAGCCACCTCGCCAGATCGGTCTTTTTATCCGCGTTGATTGGGGCCATTTGATCACACTCCCTTCGGCGTCATCAAAAGTCGCAAACCCGGCGCCATAAAAATCGTCTGTCCATTTTTGATTATGAGATTGGCTTGCCAGTTGCAAAACAAAAATGAATGAAACTAGACAGGATTTACAGGATTT
>DATEMG010000663.1:0-20701 GCA_035275805.1 Blastocatellia bacterium | reverse complement strand
CGAGGTGAGCGCGACCGACCCGCTGACCTTCGGCTCGATTGCGCTGCTGCTGACCGTGGTGGCGCTGCTGGCCTGTTACATTCCCGCCCGGCGCGCGGCGAAGGTGGATCCGATGGTGGCGCTCAGATGCGAATAGATGTCAGGTGTCAGGTGTCCGGTGTCAGGTGTCAGGTTGTAAGAGGCGCTGACACCTGACACCTGACACCTGGCGCCTGAAACCTTTCCCTGGAGGAATGATGCAATCTCTACTGCAAGACCTGCGTTACGGCGCGCGAATGTTGATGAAGAAGCCCGGCTTCGCTTTGATCGCTGTTATTACGCTGGCGCTGGGCATCGGCGCGAACACTGCGATCTTCAGCGTGGTTAACGCCGTGCTGCTGAGGCCGCTGCCATACGCCGAGCCGGAGCGGCTGGTTGCGCTTTGGGAGAGCAATACGCAGCGACCGATGAGCCGCAACTCGATCTCCTATCCGAACTTTTTCGACTGGCGCGCGCAGAGCCAGTCGTTCGAGCGGATGGCGTCGTATTACACGATTCCTTTAGATCTCACGGGTATTGCCACGCCGGTCAATTTGCGAGGGGCCACGGTCTCGCCGGATTTATTCGCCACGCTCGGCGTCAAGCCGCTGCTGGGACGATGGTTTGTAGCAGAAGAGGAGAAGCCTGGAATCCGCGCAGCGATCATCAGTCACAGTTTGTGGCAGCGGCAATTCGACGGCGACCCTAACATTGTCGGGCGCTCGCTGACGCTCGGCGGCAGGCCGTTCAACGTCGTCGGGGTAATGCCCACCGGCTTTCAATTTCCGATTGAGGCCTCGCCGGTCGAGATATGGGTTACTTCGTCAGTTGACGGTGAAAAGGCAGATCCGAAAGAGCCGTCGCAGTACGAAAACCGAGGCTCGCAATTTCTGGTAGCGGTCGGTCGGTTGAAACCCGGCGTCACGTTGGAGCAGGCGCAAGCCGAGATGAACGTCATCGCCGGCAACCTGGAAAAGCAATATCCGGATTTCAACACGCGAAGCGGCGTCAGGCTGATCCCTTACCACAACGACCTTGTTTACGACTACAGCGAGGCGCTGTGGCTGATTCTAGGCGCGGTCGGTTGCGTGCTGCTGATCGCCTGCGCGAACGTGGCGAACTTGCTGTTGGCGCGCGCAACGGCTCGCTACAAAGAGATTGCGGTGCGGGCCGCGCTCGGCGCCAGTCGCCGGCGCGTCATCAGGCAGTTGTTGACCGAATGCCTGTTGCTCAGCCTGGTCGGCGGATTGTTGGGATTGCTGCTGGCGTGGTGGGGAACGGAAGCCCTGGTCAAATTGATTCCCGAAGATATGCCTCGTCTAGCCGAGATCAACATCGACCGCTGGGTCTTTGGCTTCACGCTGTTGATCTCGGCCGTGACGGGCGTCGTGTTCGGGCTGGCTCCGGCGTTGCAGGCGTCGAAGATCGAATTGACCGAGGCGATGAAAGAAGGCTCGCGCGGCGCGGTCGGCGGACGCGGTCGGTTGCGAAGCGCGCTGGTCGTCGCGGAGATCGCGATTGCGCTGGTTGTGTTGATCGGCGCGGGCTTGCTTATGCAAACGTTCCGCAGGTTGCAGCAAGTAGATCTGGGATTCAAGGCCGGCAATGCTCTCACAGCCTCAGTCGTATTGCCTCTCGCGCGCTATCCGAAAAATGAGCAAATCACGGCGTTTTACCAGGCCTTGTTGGAGCGGGTGAAGGCGCTGCCCGGCGTAGAGGCGGTGAGCGCCATTGCGCCGCTGCCCTTGAGCGGCGACATGTTCAGGATCTCCTTCGAGGTCGAAGGGCGCAATATTCCGAAAGGCGAACTGCCCAGCTCACATTTCCGTTCGATCAGCCTCGATTATTTCAGCGTGATGAAGATTCCGTTGCTCGCCGGGCGCGCTTTCACCGAACGCGACAACGCGATCGCGCCGGGTGTCGTGATCGTCAACGAGACCTTCGCCAATCGCCATTTCCCGAACGAAAACCCGATCGGCAAACACATTAAGCCGGGCGTCTCCGCCGAGGGCGAGCCGGTCTGGCGCGAGATCGTCGGCGTCGTCAAGGACGTGAAGCATCGCCAATCGCTCAGCCGCGATTACGAGCCTGAGTATTACGTTCCACACGCGCAGATTCCATTCAACGGCATGACTCTTATCATGCGGACGACGAATGACGCGCGCAGCCTGGCCCGGAGCATTCAGCAGGAAGTTCAAGCTCTCGACCGTGACGTCCCCGTTTACCGGATCAAAACGCTCGACCAGTATCTTGGCGTGGCCGTCGCGCAGCCGAAATTCAACGCGCTGCTCCTCTCATTATTCGCCGGGCTGGCGCTGCTGCTCACGGCGATCGGGCTGTACGGCGTGATGGCCTATGCGGTCGTCCAACGCGCGCAGGAGATCGGAATCCGCATCGCGCTCGGGGCCCAAGCAGGCGATGTGCTGAAGATGGTCTTGCGCCAGGGCTTGAAGCTCACAACGCTGGGACTGGCGATCGGGTTGGCGGCGGCCTACGCGCTGACTCGATATATGCAGAGCCTGCTGTTTGGCGTGAAGGCTACCGATCCCTCGACATTCGCGGCGATCGCGCTGACGCTGATCGCGGTGGCGCTCGTGGCCTGTTGGGTTCCGGCAAGACGGGCGACAAAAGTCGATCCGATGATCGCCCTAAGGTGCGAATAATGTTGCGCCCACGAAGCCACAGGAGCAATATTTTGCACTCCTCCGATTGCGCTGTCGCGTAATTAGCCTGGAAGAGATCTCTATGTCGCATTGCGACGCTTGAAAGAAAGAAAATCGCGGCTCAGGAGGGTTCATTTATGAGAAACAAACGCCAGATGGTATTTGGGCTTATTCTTTTTGTTTGTTGCCTGTCGCTCGGTCTTCCCGCCCAGGCCCAGACCATCGACAAGCGTGAGGCGGAGGTCACGACGACGCAGAGTCTTGAATTCGGCGCCAGGGGGACGATTCAGATCGTGGATTCTTTTGGCTCGGTCAAAGTTGAAGGCTGGGACAAAGAAGAAGTCGAGTTAACCGTCAAGAAACGCACCCAGAAGAAGTATGAGCCGAAGGACCTGGACAAATCCGCGAAGGGCTTGGAACGGTTCAAAGTCACGATGGAAACGGTGGGGGAGTCCTCGCTGCTGGTAATCAACACTAAATATCCGTCGTGGACGCCGATCTTCCGAGGCAAGACTAATCTCAAGCTGGAATACCTCATAAAAGTTCCCCGCCAATCGATGCTGCTGATCAAACATGGCATTGGCGAAGTTGAGGTCGTCAATGTCTCCGGCGACATCGAAGCCACCGCAAGCATCGGCCAGATCAGTCTCAGGTTGCCGGAAGATCAGAGCTACGCGGTTGACGCCCGCGCCCGCATCGGGGATGTCTCGTCGGAGTTCGGGCAGGTCACGCGCCGGCAAGGCTTTTTAGCCGTCGGGGCGAAGTTGGCGGGCGAACCATCCGGGTCGACTCGCCAAATCTTTTTACGTGTCGGCATTGGCGATATTCAAGTCTCCAAGCATCGCCCAGAGAAATCCGGCGAACAGAACGAAAAGAAAATTGAGCAATCCGGGCCTCAAGAAAAAGATGCAAAGCCAACGGCTCCTCAATAAGATCGGCGCAGGGAGTGATCGGCGATCTGTAACTCAACACCGCGGCCGGCAATATTCGGTTGTGACGGGCGCAACGGCAATGAGCTTTTAAGATCCCGATCTACGACTTTAATTACCTGGGGGGCATCGTGAAGATAGAAATAGCTATTACAGTAATTCTTCTCTCGTTGTTAATCGGCGGTCTCTCTTTCTTGGCTTGGCCTCCGATCTCTGCCGCGCAATCATCCGACCGCAAGCCCCCAAAGAAGGAAAAGTTCGGCTCCAGTCTTAAGCGGCTTAAATGGGACCCCAATAAGCAAGTCGCCGTAGAGAGCGGGCAGGACAATCAAAAGGGAAGTCGTGAGATCGGGCCGGGCGAAGTGATCAAAGTGGAAACGAACCTTGTCGTACTTGATCTGTTCGTCACGGAGCAGACTAAGTCGCGCGCGCTGACTGGCCTGAGCAAGGATGATTTTGTCGTGACGGAGGACGCCGTACCCCAACAAATCAGCATGTTTTCAGTGGGCGCCGATCCAAGTTCGCCGCGCTCGATAGTCCTCATTATAGATTTCAGCAGCAGCATGTCGCGCTATCTCGAAAGAAGCGTAGAGGCGGCAAAAATTCTGGTTGACCGGCTCGGTCCGAAAGACGAAATGGCGATCGTGAACGACGAAGTCGAACTGATGGTCAGTTTCACCGGCGACAAAAAGCGCCTCAAGTCTGCGCTCGACTCGCTGAAGAATCGGCCTCGGGGGGCTCACGGCAGCAGGCAACTGACCGCGCTCTTCGCCACACTGAGGGAATTGTCGAGCGCCGGGCAAGGGCGGCCGATCATTATCATCCAATCCGACGGCGATGAGATCATGAATCTCAGAGATCAGCAGCCGCGCGCCGAGGGGCAGCCTTCAACCTGGGAGTTTGGCCTGACGGATATTCAAGCCGCGGTACTTGGAACGCGCGCGACCATTTACACCCTGATACCGGGGGAACGTCTAATTGGCGTGCCTATCGAAGAGGCGCGGCTGCGCGTCAGACGTTCAATGACCGGCGACCAGGAAGATCAATATATAAAAACCATAACGCCTGCTAGAACGCGAGGTCAGGCGGCTATTACGAGTGTGGCCGACATATCGGGCGGGTGGGCCGCCTATCTGGAAAGCCCGGAGCGTGCGGACGAACTGTATGAGCGTATACTCGCGGACATAAATCAGCGCTACGTTATCGGCTACTACCCGACGAATGAAGCGCGCGATGGCCAGCTGCGGAAAGTGCAGGTTGATGTGCGAGGCCATCCTGAATACGCCGTGCATGGTCGCCGGAGCTATTATCTTACGCCACGTTGAAACCCATAATGAGCGCGATCCGGATTCTAATTCCGAATGCAGCGCTGCAATATGCCGTCGCGGATAGCAGTTCGTAGTCCCGCCTTTAGGCGGAAGCGTTCGGTATCGCGTAATGGATCTGCCGCTGGCGCTTCCGCGTAAAGGCGGGACTACGAACTGATCACGAAGCAACGAAGAGGATCGAGGATGGCGTGCGCCGTTGAGCGCCCGGCGATCTTCGATCCTAGGTCTCTATCTTCGTTACTGTTGCCACACCGTCAGGTTGGATCTCCCACTGCTTTGAAACCCCTCGGTCGCCATTACCTGATAAGCATGACTCCCCAGATTCATGCCTAAATTCCTCCACGCGTTAACGTGGTTGGCAAAAGTGATGGTTTGGTTGCTCCCGGTAGGTCTCTTCGACGTCCGGACACTCCAGAACTGAAAAAAAGTTCTAGTGCCTTCAATGGAAGGCGCGTTGACTCGCTGGGTCCGATATATTTGGTATGTGCCACCGTCAGTGTTAACCGTGCCTATCGGCGTTCCTCCAGGCGGCCTGAAAGTGCCCCAGCTATCAACGACGTAATATTCTATAAGCGGGTTTCTCGTCCACCCATAGAGAGCCAGGTATGCATTGCCGTTCGGCTGCCAGATCCCGGCATTGTAGCCTATTCTCCTACTTGATGATCCGGTACTCCAGCCTTTGCCGACAACAAGATTCCCGGACCCCAGATTCCAATTTACGTCGTAATTGCCGCCAGAGCCCATAGTCATGCATGCTGACCCGGTGTCCTTCCAAAATGTATAGAAGAAACCGCCGTTGGTGCCAGTTTGATTGCTACATACGGTTTGGGCGTTTGACTGCTGCGCGCATAAGCAAACCAGGAGCGCCAGGCTGAAAGTGATTATAGTCAACGGACGAATCGCTTTACTTTTCATGCGGATGTCTCCTTTTCAGTGATAGTTGTTGTTTCTCTTCCGGATTGTCTTTTGTTGCAGGCTTGAACTAATGAACAGAAATTATCACGATTCATTTTTGTAAGTCAACGCTAAATTTGGTTGATCTGCCTGAGTTTTGGGATGATTTCCCGAAGTGACAGAGTATGCAGAGTTTATTTATCTAATCTCAATTGGCAAATATGGGCAGCGCTCCCGCATACCGACTGTTTTACATATTTAGTTGTTATGTCGAATTATGAATCGGATAAAAACTACGAAGAAGTTCGTTGACTTCTACGAAGGTCTTCGTGTATAAGGCGGTTCACAGAATATTCCCGAAAATTGAAATCCGGAAAGGGGCCGAAAGTGAGCAATCTTAATCTATCGCGACCGACCGATGCTGAGCTGGCAATATTGCGAGTGCTATGGAGCCGCGGACCTAGCACAGTCCGCCATGTGCATGAAGCGCTCAGCCGGGAACGCGAAACCGGTTACACCACCATGCTGAAATTGATGCAGATCATGACCGAGAAAGGATTGGTTGAGAGGGACGAATCCGAACGAACGCATGTCTATCAGGCCAGATTTACGCAGGAGCAGACTCAAGAGCGACTTGTGAATGATTTGCTTGAAAAGGCATTCGGCGGCTCGGCGTCGCAATTGGTGCTGCGGGCGTTGGCGGCCAGGCCGGCCTCGGCGGATGAACTGGCGGAAATTCGGCGCCTGCTGGATGAACTGGAAGGGGGCAAACAATGAATACGCTCGAAACCTGGGGACACATCGAAGTTTTGGGATGGGCATTGATTCATTTCACATGGCAGGGAACCTTAGTCGCTTTGTCGCTGGCCGGCGTCCTGCGGATGTTACGCAGGTCATCAACCAACACGCGTTACGCGGCGGCCTGTGTCGCACTGTTGTTGATGTCGAGTTTGCCGCTGTTCACGATAGCGATCATCGGCCATTCCACGCCGGACAAAACAGCAAGCGGGCCGCCGCCTCAATTTACCGCGCGGCCGGCGTCGCAGCCACAGCCGGTCGAAATCGAGCCCGCAATCGTTCCGACTCAGACAAATATTGCATTGGCCTCGCCGCGACCCTGGTCATTCATCCGGCCGGCGCCCATTACGCCAATGTTGCCGTGGATGATTCTGCTCTGGCTGTTGGGCGTGGTCTTTTTTTCATTGCGGATGGCGGGAGGATGGCTTTACACGCAGCGCCTTAAGTCTTATGGGACTCGCCCGTTGGGGGAAGGATGGGAACAAACACTCCTGCGGCTTTGCGATCAACTGCGGGCGCCGCGTCCGGCGCGTCTTTTGGAATCGGCTTTGGTCAAGGTCCCGATGGTCGTCGGGTGGCTGCGCCCGGTCATTCTGCTGCCTACCAGCGCATTGACTGGACTGTCGCCGCAGCAACTGGAGGCGATCATCGCTCACGAACTGGCGCACATACGCCGCCACGATTACCTGATCAATCTGTTGCAGGCGGTGGTCGAAACCTTGCTCTTTTATCACCCTGCGGTCTGGTGGGTCTCGCGCCGGATCAGGCAGGAGCGGGAACATTGTTGTGATGATATGGCCGTGGCGGTGTGCGGTGATGCGCTCACCTATGCGCGGGCCTTGCTTGAAATGGAACAGCTTCGCGCCGCCGGGCCACAACTGGCTGTGGCGGCCAATGGAGGATCGCTTATGAATCGCATACAACGTCTGGTCGGCGCGCAACCGAAACAGGCCAACCGTTTCGGCGGATTATTTGCTGGCGTCATCACGCTTACCATATTGATCAGCGCAGTGGCGGGCGCGCAAATCCTGCTTCAATCTTCGAACAGCGCTGATCGCGAGATTATTTCGGCCTCGGAGCGGGAGGCGATGAAGGGCGCCGCCGCCGCTGAAACGCCGGGCAAATCCAACGGCGTCGACGCCGGTCAGCAAACTGGTTCAGTACAGGATGATCGCGCCGCTGAAGATTTGCTCTCAACATTGCAAAGCGCGTCCTGGGATGTGCGGAAGGCGGCGGTCGAGAGACTGGCTCATATCCGTGGCGGCCGCGCCGTCGACTTATTGATCGCCGCTTTGAAGGACGAACACGTACAGGTGCGGGAGCAAGCCGTGATCGGGCTTGGGATCAGACAGGATGAGCGGTTAGTGTGGGCTTTGATCGCCCCTTTGACAGACCGTGACTGGCAGGTGCGCAAGCAAGCCGCTATTGCCTTGGGAAAGCTCAGTGACGAACACGCGGCCGAGCCTCCGCTCAAGGCTTTGCTGGACAGTGAATGGGCAGTGCGAGAGCAGGCGGCCCGGGCAGTGGGAGCAGCGGGTAAGAGGGAGGCGGTCGAACCGTTGATCACTGCCTTACAGGATCAGCATGAACAAGTGCGAGAAGCGGCAGCAAAAACGTTAGGGATCATTGGGAACCGTCGCGCGCTGGTGCCTTTGAATCTGGCGTTGCAGGACGCGGACGAGCAGGTGCGGAAGAACGCAATTGAAGCGCTGGACTTGCTTAAGCAAAGCGGCCGCGATTTTTCGATGAGTATTAATGCCCTGCAGTCCTCAAACGCGATGCAGCGCGCGTTCGCGGCCCGTTCGCTGGGCCGCCTCGGCGCCTTTGAAGCGATCCCGGCTCTCATCAACCTGTTGGGCGATGACACGCCCATTCGACTGATCAAATACTTGGACAGTGGCGATTGGAGTCCCGCGCGCCATGAATTCAAGCAAGCATCCCCAGGCGAACAGGCTGCTATTGCGCTGGCCGCGCTGAGTCAACCTGCCGTCGAGCCTTTGATCGCTGCGTTGAACAATGGGAACCCCAGCGTGCGCAGAAACGCCGCCTGGGCGATTGGCGAGATTAGGGGAGGTCTGGTAACGGATCGTACCGCCGCCGTTGAACCGCTGATCGCAACCTTGAGTGATGAGGATTCATGGGTGCGCGTGGCTGCGGCCTACTCGTTGGGCGAAATGGGGCCAAGCCAGGCGACGGAATCGCTTGTCGCCGCGCTCGGAGATGCGGAATGGAGTGTTCGAGGGATGGCTGCCCGGGCACTGGGCAAGATGAAAGCTCACGCCGCTGTTGAGAGACTCAAATCCCTGTCGCTGCGTGATGAAAATGAAGAGGTCCGTCGCAAAGCGGTCCAGGCATTGGGCGAGATCGGGGAGTCGCTGGATCAGTCATCCACCGCTCAGAAATCAAGGGACTATAGAGGCGCCGGCAGCCTCTCCGGCGTAACCAGGACACTGGAAATAAAGCTTCAGGCAAACCAATCGGGAAAGGTGGCCCGGCTGAAAATTAACGGTCAGATCAATTCAGGCAGTTGCGTATGGACCTTGCGCGATCCGAACGGAAAATCGGCGTTCACGGCGGAGTCTAACAATGGTGAATTATCTCTCGATTCAGGCGATTTAGACGCTATTCCCGGGACCTGGATTCTAAAGTTGGAGGTGGATGTGAAGAACGGCACGATCGATTTCAAGACTCATTGGAACACTCGTTGAGTTGGCCGCTCTGGCGCGGGGAATATATACGTAAAGTTTCCCGCGCCAGGCTTCGTTTTTTCCTTCTTTTCTGTAATCCTCTCGCCTACCTTGCCCTATTCGGTTTTGGGAATGGCCAATCCCACAACCGAACACCAACCTCATACCCAACCAAGATCTCGGATACGCAGCTTCTTTTAAATTCTTTGCTTTCAATGCCGGGGCCTCGGCTAATCGGATTGTCAAGATGGCACGGGGATTGAACATTAACCCTCAAATCAAAACAGCGGAGGATTTATGGGGAGCTTGCTGCAAGACCTGCGCTACGGCGCGCGAACGTTGTTGAAGAATCCGGGTTTTACTTTGATCGCCGTGATCACGCTTAGCCTGGGCATCGGCGCGAACACCGCCGTCTTCAGCGTGGTGTACGGAGTGTTGCTCAAACCGCTGCCGTATAAAGACGCCGAGCGGATCGTCGTCGCCCGCGTCTCGCCGCCCGATTTCCGCGACCTGAAGGAGGCGACGCAGGTTTTCGACCGGATGGCGATTTGGGGAAGGAACCGTTATAACGTCACGGTCAACAGAGAGACGACGCAGGTTCTCGGCGCGACCGTCTCGCCAGAATTTCTACCGATGCTGGCCCAGCCGGCGCTAGGCAGATTCTGGCGGCCTGAAGAAGACATGCAGGATCTGGTCGTAATCAGCCACGATTATTGGCAGAGCGGTTTCGGCGGCGCCGCTGACGTTATCGGCAGGACGATCAATCTCTACAGCAAACCATACACGGTCGTCGGCGTGGCGCCGCCTGAATTTCAATATCCCAGCCGTGAGTTCAAAATATGGACCACACTTGGCGCGGCGATGGCCGAAACGCCGGCGCAGATGGAGAACCGCCAGTTCCGCATCTTTCGCGCCGTGGCTCATCTGAAACCCGGCGTCAGCGCCGCGCAAATGCAGGCCGAAATGGATGTCATCTCCGAGCGGTTGCAGCGGCAATACCCAGACTCCAATTCCGGGGTTCGGATAAATTTCACGCCGCTTTACGACGTCATCGTCGGCGACGCGCAGCGGGCGTTGTGGGTGTTGCTGACGACGGTCGGGCTGGTGCTGCTTATCGCCTGCGCGAACGTCGCCAACCTGACGTTGTCGCGAATGTCGGCGCGCGAACGCGAAATCGCGATCAGGGCCGCGCTGGGCGCAAGCCGCTGGCGGGTGACGCGCCAATTTATGACTGAAAGTTTGCTGCTGGCGGCGGTCGGAGGCTTATGCGGACTGCTGTTGGCGACATGGGGACTGGATGCGCTGGTCGCATTCAACCCCGCCGATATTCCCCGACTGAGCGACCTTCGCATCAACGCCACGGCGCTGTTGTTCACGTTTGCGGCGTCTGTCGTAACAGGGCTGATCTTCGGCCTGGTTCCAGCCTGGCAGGCGTCGCGCGGAAACCTGAATCAAACTACGGGAGGCCGTGGTTCGGCGGGCAATGTCAAAAGCTCTCGGCTGCGCAGCGCGTTAGTCGTCGCGGAGGTCGCGCTGTCGCTTGTGGCGCTGATCGGCGCCGGGTTGCTGATCAAAAGCTTCAATCGTTTGCTGAGCGTCGATGCCGGTTTTACAGCCGATAATTTGTTGACGGCCACCTTGCCGCTGGGCGAAATCAAAGACCCGCAGCTTCGCGCCAATCTTACGCGCGAAGTTATAGCCCGCGTCTCGCAAATTCCCGGAGTGCAGACCGCCGGCGGCGGAACCGCATTGCCTCCCATCAATGGGCAGCGCGTCACACGTTTCGCCGCGCAAGGGACGCCGAATCCGAATGACGGCGGCGGCCTGTGGGATGCGTGGTTCGTCGCCGCCAGTCCCGATTATTTTCGCGCGCTGGGAACACCGCTGATCGAAGGCCGTACCTTCACGGATCGCGACGACGGCGGGGCCGCGAAAGTTATGATGATCAGCCGCAACATGGCGCGCGCCATCTTCCCGAACGAAAGCGCTGTGGGCAAACGATTGCAGTTAGTCAATTCGGAACTGTCGAACGAATGGCGCGAAATAGTCGGAGTCGTCGGCGACCTGCAACATTCCGGCCTGGGCAATACGGACGTAAACACGATCTACACTCCGTTCACGCAGACGCCGTTTACATGGAGCTTCCTGATGATCCGCGCTAGCGTCCCGCCGGAGACCTTGATCCAGAGCGTGCGCGGCGCCGTCGCCTCGGTCAATTCGTCGCTGCAACCCGCGAGTTTCCTCACGATGGAACAACTGGTCTACGATTCCGTGGCGCGGCCGCGGTTCAACACCGTTTTGCTGGCGGCGTTCGCGGCGCTGGCGATGGCGCTCGCGACCATAGGGATTTACGGCGTGATCGCCTATTCGGTCAGCCAGCGCGCGCAAGAGATCGGCGTGCGGATGGCGCTGGGCGCGCGGAAGGGCGACGTGATACTGCTGGTCTTGAGGCAAGGAATGACGCCGGCGATCGCAGGCGCGGCGCTGGGCCTGGTCGGGGCATGGGCGGCGACGCGGTTGATGTCCGGACTGCTGTTCGAAGTGAGCGCGACCGATCCGGCGACCTTCGCGGCAATTACGCTGACGCTGATGGCGGTCGCGCTGCTTGCCTGTTACATCCCTGCGCGAAGGGCGACGAAAGTGGATCCGATGGTCGCTCTTCGATGCGAATAGATGTCAGGTTTCAGGTTTCAGGTTTCAGGTTCCAGTGCAATTGTGGACCTAACTGACACCTGACACCTCAAGCCTGACACCTGACACCTGACACCCCTCCTTGGAGGAATTATGCGGACACTCTGGCAAGATTTGCGTTTCGCTCTGCGGATTCTGGCGAAATCTCCAGGCTTCACGGCGGTGGTTGTGCTTTCGCTGGCGCTGGGAATCGGCGCCAATACGACGATCTTCAGCCTCATCAACGCCGCGCTTTTCAAGCCGCTTCCGCGAGTGAAGGAGCCTGATCGACTGGTGTGGTTCCGAGCGCCCGCGTCCTATCCTGATTACGAAGACTTCCGCGATCAGAATGACGTCTTTTCCGGCATCAGCTCTCTGAGCGGGACGAGGGAGATCAGTCTGAGCCGGGACGGGCAGCCTGAACTCGTCAAAGGCGAGTTCGTCAGCGCGAATTACTTCTCCGTTCTCGGCGTCGATGTTTCAACGGGACGGGCCTTTCTGCCGGAAGAAGACCGCATCGCCGACGCTCAGCCGGTCGTCGTCCTCAGTCATGGCCTGTGGCGCCGGCGATTCGGCGGCGACCCGAATCTGATAGGCGGTAGCGTCAACCTCAACGGTCTTAGCTTCACAGTGATCGGTGTTGCGCCGCCCGGATTCGTCGGCGCCGAAGTCCACATCCCGCGTGATCTGTGGGCGCCGATGGCGATCTACCCGCGCTTGCCGCCTGCGGGGAAAGGCGCTACCGATCCCAATCCGCTTCGAAATCGCGGAATGTACTGGCTCAATCTGGTCGCGCGTCTCAAACCCGGCGTCACGCGTGTGCAGGCTCAAGCGGCGATGACTGCCATTGTCGCCCGTCTGCCGCAGGAACGCTACGATCAAACAATCGATGAGCGGTTGAGAGCAGTTGAGCTTTTGACTGTGAGCGGCGGTCTCGATCCGAGGGATCGAGCCGGGGCGCTGCCTATTTCCGGTCTGCTGCAAGCCATCGTCAGTCTGGTTCTATTGACGGCCTGCGCGAACATCGCCGGGCTGCTGTTGGCGCGCTCGTCGCTCCGGCGCAGGGAGATTGGCATTCGTCAGGCTCTAGGCGCCAGCCGCGCTCGCATCATTCAGCAGTTGTTGACGGAAAGCCTGTTGCTTTCGCTGCTCGGCGCGCTTGCCGGATTGCTGGTGGCCGCGTGGGCGAGAGATTTGCTGATCAGCCTCAGCGGCGCGACGCCGATCGCCGCGCTCGACCTGAGCCTCGATTACCGGGTCCTCTCTTTCACGTTCTCGGCCTCTTTGTTGGCGGGCTTGACCTTCGGGCTGGCGCCCGCGCTGCAGGCTTCGAAGCCCGATCTGATTCCGGCGCTTAAGAACGAAGCGGCCGGCAAAGGTTATCGCCGGTCGCGACTACGCAACGCGTTCGTCGTTTCCCAGACGGCGCTCTCTGTCGTATTGTTGATAGGCTCCGGCCTTTTCATTCGCAGTCTGCAAAACGCGCAGACGATCGATCCCGGATTTAAAGTCGAAGGCGCTCTGATCGCGACGCTCGATCCGGGGCTGCTACGATACGGCGAAGAGCAGGGGCAGGAGTTTTTTCGCCAGGCAGTCGAGCGCGTCGGGGCCTTGCCCGGCGTCGAAAGCGCGAGCCTTATGGATTTTGTCCCGCTCGGTCTCCGCTTTGCGCAACACGATGTTTTTGTTGAAGGGCGGAATGGTTCGCGCGCAGTATCGACCGGGTTCAACACTGTGGGGCCGCGCTATTTTCAGACTATGGGTATCCCGGTCAGGCGTGGGCGTGAATTCACCACGCAGGACAGGACAGGGGCGCTGCCTGTGGTTATGCTCAATGAGACTCTGGCGCGTCGTCTGTGGCCGGGTGAAGACCCGATCGGCAAACGGTTGCGGCTCGGAGGCCCGTCGGACCCGGAGGCCGAAGTCATAGGCGTAGCCCGCGACGGCAAATATGCGACGCTCGGTGAGAATGCGAGACCATACATCTATCGCCCGCTGCTTCAAAGCTACGCGTCGAGGATGACCCTCGTCGTCCGAACAACGGGGAATCCAGAAACGCTGAGCGCCGCGGTTCGAGAACAAATCCATTCGCTCGACCCAAATCTGCCGGTCGCGCAAATCAAGACTTTGGCTGAACGGGTTGAATTTGCGCTGTTCCCGGCGCGCTTAGGGGCGGCGTTGCTGGGCGCGTTTGGATTGTTGGCGCTCGGCCTGGCCGCGACTGGAGTTTACGGAGTCATCGCATACTCGGTGAGCCAGCGCGCGCAGGAGTTCGGAATTCGCATGGCTCTCGGCGCGGACGGCGCCGATGTGCGGCGACTGGTCCTACGTGAAGGACTGAAAGTAGCATTGATCGGAGTCACAGTCGGGCTGGCCCTTTCCCTCGCCGCGACTCGGCTAACTACAGGTTTCCTTTACGGCGTTGGCGCGAATGACCCGCTGACGTTCGTGGGCGTCGCATTGCTGCTCACGGCTGTGGCCCTCCTGGCTTGTTACCTGCCGGCGCGGCGCGCGACGAAGGTGGACCCGATGGTGGCGCTTCGATGCGAATAGATGTCAGATGCGAACAGATGTCAGATGTCAGATGTCAGATGTCAGATGCTAGTAGAAGAGTGGCGGCAAAGTTCTCTTACTGACATCTGACATCTAGCATCTGACATCTTCTTTTGGAGGAATTATGCAAACACTTTGGCAAGACCTGCGCTACGGCGCGCGAATATTACTCAAGAAACGCGGTTTCACATTGATCGCAATCATCTCGCTGGCGCTTGGCATCGGCGCGAACACGGCGATCTTCAGCCTGGTCAACACGGCGTTGCTGCGCCCATTGCCTGTTGAGCGGCCGGAGCAATTGGTCTCGCTCAACGATGGAGCGTTGAATTTGCCAGTTATCTCCTTTCCCAACTACCGCGATTTCCGTGATCGCAATAATCTGTTTAGCGGTATGTTGGCTTATCGGTATACACCGCTCGGTTTGAGCAACAATGGCGTAAACGAACGGGTCTGGGGCTATCTGGCGACTGGCAATTATTTTGAAACGTTGGGCGTGAAGCCCGCGTTGGGACGCTTCTTCACGCCGGACGATGACAGAGCGCCCGGCGCGCATCCAGTCGCGGTGATCGCTTATGAAAGCTGGCAGAAGCGGTTCGCCGGCGACTCGCAGGTCATCGGCAAAACCGTGATTGTCAATGGGCGCAATTTCACGATCATCGGCGTCGCGCCGCAGGGCTTTTACGGTTCGGAGATCATTTACCGTCCGGAGATCTGGTTTCCGACAATGATGCAGGAGCAGGTCGAAGGCTGGTCCGCGCTGGAAACGCGCGGCAACTCCACCTTTTTCGCGCAAGGCCGTCTGAAACCTGGCGTTACGATGCCGCAAGCCGAAGCCGAGTTGAAAACCGTCGCCGCCCAATTGGCGCGCGAATTTCCCAATGAGAATGAAGGAATGGCCGTTGCGCTCTCGCCGGCCGGGTTGTTAGGGGCATGGATGCGCGGCCCGGTTACCCGTTTTGCCGGCGTGTTGATGGCCGTCGTCGGATTGGTCCTGTTGCTGGCCTGCGCGAATCTGGCCAACCTGTTGCTGGCGCGCGCGACCGAGCGGCGCAAAGAGATTGCGGTGCGGTTGGCGATTGGGGCCGGCCGCTGGCGCCTTGTGCGGCAACTGCTCACGGAAAGTATCTTGCTGTCAACCTTAGGCGGCGCGCTCGGTTTATTGCTGGCCTACTGGCTTGTGGACGCGGTGATGAAGCTCAAACCTCCGATCGACATCGCGCTTTCGACCGAACTGCAAATTGACGGACGCGTGCTGCTCTTCACGCTGTTCGTTTCGGCGCTGACGGGCGTGGTCTTTGGCCTGTTGCCCGCTCTGCAAGCTACAAAGCCGTACCTTGCGCCGGCGCTGAAAGACGAGATTTCGATGGGCGGCTATCGGCGTCCGTGGCTGCGCAACAGCCTGGTCGTCTTTCAGGTTTCCTTATCTCTGCTCTTATTGATCTGCGCGGGCCTGACGCTGCGCGGGTTGCAGCGAGCGCAATTACTCGATCCGGGTTTCACGCCGCAGAACGCGTTGGAAATGTCCTTCGATTTAAGTATCCATGGGTACGATGTTCAGCGCGCCCATGATTTCCGCGGGCGACTGCTCGAACGCGTGCGCGGCTTGCCTGGTGTGCAATACGCCGGCCTGTCCGGCAACGTGCCGCTGAATCTGAGCGTCAGCGGCAACCCGATTTATGTCGAAGGCCAACCGCAACAGCGGGGGGCGAACGTGCCGACGGCTATGGCCTCCAGGGCCACGCCCGGGCTCCTCTCAGCTCTGGGCACACGCTTAATACAAGGCCGCGATTTCACGGAGCAGGATGCCGAGTCGAAGAAGGATGTCGCCCTGGTCAACGAGACCTTTGCGCGCCGTTTCTGGTCGGGCCAATCGGCCCTTGGCAAACGTTTTAGTAACGCAGGCTCCGGCGGACCGTGGATCGAGGTCGTCGGCGTAATCCAGGACGGCAAATACTTCAGTTTGAACGAAGAGGCCACGCCTTTCGTCTACACCAACATGCTCCCGTCGATCGGTGGCTCTGTGACATTGGTCGCGCGCACGACGGGCGAACCGCAAAGCGCGATTGCGGCGATTCGCCGTGAGTTTCAACAACTCGACGCCACTTTGCCGCTCTACAACGTCAGGACAATGGCCGAGCATATGGCGATCCCGCTCTTCCCGGCGCGCGTCGCCGCCACGTTGTTGATCGGTTTCGGATTGCTGGCGCTGACACTGGCGGCCGTCGGCATTTTTGGCGTGATGTCTTACGCGGTGACGCAGCGCACGCGCGAGATAGGTATTCGGATTGCGCTCGGCGCGCAGGTCGGCGGGATTCTCAAACTCGTGGTCGGGCAGGGATTGAAACTCACTGCGCTTGGGCTGATCATCGGCCTGGCCGTCGCGTTCGCGGGTACGAGATCGATTAGCGGTTTTCTCTACGGCGTGAGCGCCCTCGATGTCGTTACTTTTGCCGGCGTGTCGTTGCTGCTTGCGCTGGTCGCCTTGCTTGCTTGCTATATCCCAGCGCGTCGCGCGACGAGAGTTGATCCGATGGTTGCGCTCCGGCGTGAATGATGGAAGTGGGGAATAGGGAATGAGGGATGGGGAATGGGGAATGGGGAATGGGGAATGGGGAAAAAAGATACTACTCCCTACTCCCCACTCCCCACTCCCCACTCCCTTTCTGTATCGAAGGAGTTTAAATGCTTACCTGGCTTGCGGAATTCATGCGTGACATACGGTTCGGGGTTCGACATCTGGCGAAGAGCCCCGGGTTCACTTCGATCGCCGTCCTTTCGCTGGCGCTCGGCATTATGGCGACGACAGCGATCTACAGCGTGATTCATGCCGTCGTGCTCGATCCGTTCCCTTACAAGGACGTGGACAATCTGATGAGCGTCAGGGTTTGGGATCCGGGCCAGCGCGGCTTCCGACTCGGCTATTCCACCGATCAGTTTCTGGATATCGCCGAACGGAACACGATTTTCGAAGGGGTGATAGCTTCCACCATCAGCGACGTTTTGTGGGCTGACGGCGGCGAGCCGCAGCGTCTGCGGGGAAATTATGGCACGTTCAACACGTTTCAGGTGATGGGAGTTCCGCCGCTAATTGGGAGGACGATTATGCCGGATGACGCCAGAGCTGACGCGGCCCCGGTGGCGGTGCTCGGCCACCGCTTCTGGCAGCGGCAATTCGGCGGCGATCCGAACGTCGTGGGACGGCAGCTTCGTTTGAACGACAAGGTTCGCACGGTGATCGGCGTCATGCCTAAGCGTTTTATGTGGCGCGGCGCCGACGTCTATCTTCCGGTCACGTTCGAGCGCGGGCGCGTCGTTGAAGGCGTTCGCGGCATTCACCTGCTCGGACGATTGAAGCCGGGCGTCACCGAAGCGCAGGCCGAAGTCGATCTGCGGCCGATCATCGCAGACTTGAAAAAAGTAGAGCCTGCGCAATTTCCCGACAACTGGCGCGTCGGGCTGCTCTCGTTCAAAGAGACCTTCCCAAGCACTATTCGTGAAAACCTCTGGATAATGTTCGGCGCGGTCGGGCTGTTGTTGTTGATCGCGTGCGCGAACGTTTCGAACCTGCTTTTGTCCAGGGCCAGCGCACGACAGAAAGAGATGGCGGTGCGCGCCGCTTTGGGGGCGGGGCGGTCGCGTCTGATCCGGCAATTGTTGACCGAGAGTCTGCTGATCGCCGTGGCCGGGGGCGCGCTGGGCGTGGCGATGGCGTTCGGATGTCTGCGAGCCATACTGGCCATCGTCCCCCTCAACACGATACCGGACGAGTCGGAGATCGCGCTCAACACCCCGGTATTGCTCTTCACCGTGCTCGTGTCGGCGATGACGAGCGTTATCTTCGGGCTCGCCCCGGCTCTGCACACTAGCAGTCGCGATCTGGCCAACCCGCTGCGTGAAGCGGGGCGAGGTCTGCAGGGAGGCGCGAGGCAGGCGTTGTTGCGCAAAGGTCTGGTGGTCGTCGAGGTCGCGTTGTCGCTGATGTTGTTGGTCGGCGCCGGTCTGATGATTCGGACATTCATGGCGGTGCAGGATGTAGAGCTTGGATTCCGAACCGACCGCTTGTTGACGATGCGCGTCCCGCTGCCGGAGCAGCGTTATCCGGATCGTGAACGCCGCGTCGCGTTCTTTCAAGAATTACTCCGCCGCGTGAGCGCGGTGCCGGGCGTGCAGGCCGTCGGATTGAACACAGGCATGCACCCGATGGGGAATTTCAACACGCCGGTGGAAGTCGTCGGAAGCGCGCAGCCGGACACGCGACCGGTCGTCATCCATCAAATCAACGCCGATTACACGAAGGCTCTCGGAATCGCGCTCGTCGATGGACGTCTCTTCGCGGAGAATGAAGTGAGCGGGGGGCGGCAATTGGCCATCGTCAACCAGAGCTTCGTCCGCGGGCGGCTAGACGGGCGCGACGCGCTCGGGCGGGTGGTTCGCGTTCCGCGATTGAAGCAGCCCCCGTTCGGAGCTACGGACGACTCTTTTCAGATCGTTGGCGTGGTGAAGGACACGCTCAACCGCGGACTCATGGACCAGGTGACGCCCGAAGTCTATTTGCCGTTCACCGTGATTGGACGCGCGGATCGCCTGGTGGCGCTCACTCAGGCCGACCCCGCCGGAATTACAAAATCATTGTTGAATCAGGTCTACTCCGTCGACAAGGATCAGCCGGTCACCGACGTCAGGACGATTGACCGAGTTCTTCAGGAAGGCGTTTACGCCGGCCCGCGTTTCAACCTCGCGCTCTTCGCAGTCTTCGCCGCCCTGGGATTGACGCTGGCGGTGATTGGAGTTTACGGCGTGATGTCCAGTTCGGTGGCGCAACAGACACACGAGATCGGCGTGCGAATAGCGCTCGGCGCCAGCCCCGGCAATATCTCCGGAATGGTTGTGAAGCGCGGCGCGTGGTTGCTGTTGATCGGCGTTGCGCTCGGGTTGGCAGGCAGCTTTCTAACGGCGCGATTGCTCGCCCGACAGATCTGGAACGTCTCCCCGTTCGACCCGATCACATTCGCCGCCGTCTCGCTGATCTTGCTCATCGCCGGTCTCCAGGCTTGTTTCTGGCCTGCCCGGCGCGCCGCGCGAATAGACCCGATAGCGGCTTTGCGCCAGGAATAACCGCAAAACGGTCCTTGTTCCAAAAAGATGCGCCGAACAGAAAAATTCAGGAGGGGAAATAAGAAGAAATTGGAATTCAGGAGGTATCTTACTATAAGATGAGCGCGCTTCACCTGTGTCCCCTCAACCAATGCAAACAGGAGTTCCCCAGATGCCCATCATCTACAACTTCAACTTCGGAAAAATCGTATGTAGCGCGCTCTGGATCCTTTTCATTTCGAATTCCATTGCTGCTGCGCAGGATATTGAAGGCAGTAAAGACCATCCATTACTCTCGCGTTATCCAAACGCCACCATCCTCGAATACGTAAAAGATTATAGCGCCGTCGAATTCGCCACGAGGCGAGCGGCGAACGGCAAAATTGAACGCAAAGCGATTGAAGGTGACAGAACCCTGATTCGTTATTTCTACTCGGCGGAGAATCAACCGAGCCCGTTGCAAATCATCCGCAATTATCAAAACGCGATCAAGAAGATCGGAGGCGTTGTCGTGTACGAACGCCTGCCTCGCGACAGCGACAGCGGCGAAACGACGCTTAAAGTCACAAGTGGGGGAAAAGAAATCTGGGTGCAGGTCGGGCCTGATATCTTTAGCGCGCCGACGCAAAGCTATATGTTACACATCGTCGAAATCGCGGCGATGGAGCAGGTTGTCAGCGCAAACAAGTTGCTTGCGGAGATCAATAAAAACGGTTTCGTTACGTTGTACATCAATTTCGAAACGAATAAATGGGATTTAAAAGAGGACGGCCTGGCGACGGTCAGGGAAATAGTGGCGATGCTGAAATCCGCGCCCACGCTCAAGCTCAGTATCGAGGGGCATACCGATAACGTCGGCGCGCCGGCGTCGAATAAATTGCTATCGGAGAACCGCGCCCGGAGCGTGATGAAAGCCGTCCTGGCCGGTGGCGTTGCTCCCGGACGATTGGCCGCGGTCGGACTCGGGCAGGAAAATCCCATCGCCGATAATCGAACTGATGAGGGCCGCGCGAAAAATCGCCGCGTCGAACTCGTCAAAAAAACAGACTGACCCCTGGACAGATTCG